>NZ_PNDU01000085.1:0-26489 GCF_005886635.1 Pseudoalteromonas sp. S558
ATTAAAGTTAAGAAAATTACGCTAGAACTAGGCAAAAATTTTTGCCTCTAGTTGTTCTAAATAAAAAATTTTTAACGACGTTACAGTGCAATTTAATTCGTTAAATTGATCAAAGATTTATGCAGTTTGGTATTACCTTGCAATTAAAACATTTTAATTTTATTTCAGTTTAAATGTTTTACCAGTATATAATTCCTTGGTTAGCAATTAGCAGTATAATACACTGTAGTTTATTTGGTTAATTTAAAAGAGAATTACCTATGTTTCGTGCATTATTTTTTATCCTTAGTATTTTTAGCTCCTTCACAAATGCAACCCCTATATTAGAAAACAAACTAGATGCGGGAAAGGTATCTGCCCAAGGTAAACCTGTCACATTACTTGGTAAAGGTGTGTCTGTTGGCGACACAGCACCTAATTTTAAAGTAGTGGATGGAAATTTCACCCCTGTAACACTCGACGATTATAAAGACCAAGCTATTTTAATTAGTGTGGTGCCAAGCCTTGATACCGGCATTTGTAGCCTGCAAACAAAACATTTTAACGAAAAAGTAGCCGCGCAATTTCCAGCCGTTGCTATGTTAACTATTAGTGCAGATTTACCTTTTGCGCAAAAGCGATTTTGTAAAACAGAAAACATAGATAAAATAACAGCACTATCTGATTCTGTTTGGCGCGATTTCGGCCAAAAATACGGATTGATTATCAAAGATATGGGGTTATTAACACGCTCTGTACTTATTTTAGATAGAAGTCATAACATCATTTATAAACAATTGGTTAGCAGTCTTTCAACTGAACCTGAGTACAATAGCGTACTCGAAAAACTTAAAACGCTGTAATGCCGATTAAGCAATGCTAAATAGCTTTAAAACAAAAAACCGCCAATTGGCGGTTTTTTATTATGCTTTTAAATCTAACCTAAAAGCTCACCAAGTTGTGAACTAACCGCTTCAACAGCTTGTGTACCATCTAGTTTATGGTATTGCGTGTTACCAGCAGCCGCTTCTGCTTGGTAATAATCAACTAATGGCATCGTTTGTTCGTGGTAAATACCTAAACGTTTACGTACTGTTTCTTCAGTATCGTCAGCACGAACAATTAAGTCATCCCCAGTTTCGTTGTCTTTACCTTCCACTTTTGGTGGATTATAAACAATGTGGTAAACACGACCAGAACCAGGGTGAACACGACGTCCGCCCATACGTTCAACAATCACTTCATCAGCTACGTCAAATTCAATAACGTGATCAACCACTACGCCATTTTCTTTCATTGCATCGGCTTGAGGAATTGTGCGTGGGAAGCCATCAAGTAAAAAGCCTTTCTCACAATCAGCTTTAGTAATACGCTCTTTTACTAAACCAATAATAATATCGTCAGAAATTAGTTGACCAGCATCCATCACTTTTTTTGCTTCTAAGCCTAATGGTGTGCCTTCTTTAATTGCTGCACGTAACATATCGCCAGTAGAGATTTGTGGAATACCGTATTTGTCCATTAAAAACTGAGCTTGAGTACCTTTACCTGCACCCGGCGCGCCCAAAAGAATAATGCGCATATTATTGTCCCCTAGTATGGATATTTATTTTAAAGCCTGAATTCTTCCACAAGCGCCGCCGATACTCAAGTAACTTATACTAATTGATGAGTTGTTGATGTATTTACAGCGCATTAAAAAAGGGAACATACGTTCCCTTTTATTTAAAGTATATAATTTATACTTTTATTAACTAAATAAATAGTTAACTGACTACTTGCTTAGTTCTAGCATCAGTTTGTTTAAGCGAGTCACAAACCCAGTTGGATCTTTAAGTGTACCGCGCTCTGCAAGTAATGCTTGGTCTAATAAAACATGTGACCACTGTGCAAACTTATCTTCGTCTTGTTCGTCATTTAAATGCTTAACAAGTTGGTGATCTGGATTTAGCTCAAACACAGGTTTTGCTTCTGGTGCTGCTTGGCCCACAGACTCCATTAGCTTTTGCATTTGTGAACTCATGTCGTTGTCATCGCTTACAACACATGCTGGAGAATCGGTTAAACGGTGCGTAAAGCGCACTTCTTTAACATCATCACCAAGTGCTGTTTTAATACGTTCAACAAGCCCAGCCATCTCTTTTTCAGATTCTTCTTGTGCTTTTTTAGTTTCTTCGTCGTCAAGTTTACCTAAATCTAGGTCACCACGTGTAATTGACTGTAGTTGCTTATCAGAAAATTCAGTTAAGTGGCTCATCATCCACTCATCAACACGGTCACTTAGTAGTAATACTTCAATGCCTTTTTTGCGGAAAATCTCTAAATGAGGAGAATTTTTCGCAGAAGTAAATGTATCAGCTACTACATAGTAAATTTTGTCTTGGCCTTCGTTCATGCGCTCAACATATTGCTCAAGCGACACATCTTGCGTTTCTGAATCAGTATGAGTAGACGAAAAACGTAGTAGCTTACATACGGCTTCTTTATTTGCCGCATCTTCAGCTGGGCCTTCTTTCATTACTTGGCCAAACTCATTCCAAAATACTTGGTAATCGTCAGCTTTGTTTTTAGCCATACGCTCAAGCATTTTAATAATGCGCGATGTACACCCTTTACGAATAGCTTGCGTTACTTTGTTGTCTTGTAGAATTTCACGCGATACGTTTAGCGGTAAGTCGTTTGAATCTAGTAAACCTTTTACAAAGCGAAGGTAGCTTGGCATAAACTGCTCAGCATCATCCATTACAAATACACGTTGTACGTAAAGTTTTAAACCACTTTGACGCTCACGGTTCCATAAATCGAAAGGTGCTTTTTTAGGGATGTATAAAAGGCTGGTGTATTCAGTTTTACCTTCAACCTTATTATGTGCCCAGCTAAGTGGATCTTCCCAGTCGTGGCTTACGTGCTTGTAAAACTCTTTGTATTCTTCATCAGAAAGCTCTGACTTATCACGCGTCCACAATGCCGTTGCACGGTTAATGCTTTCCCACTCACCTGGTACTGATGGAATTTTTTCGCCGTCTTCGCCTTCAGACTCTGGTACTTCTGCTTTAAACATTTGTACAGGTGTTGAAATGTGGTCTGAGTATTTAGTAACAATGCCACGTAAGCGGTAATCGTCAGCAAATTCTTTTTCTTCATCACGAAGATGTAAAATAATGTCAGTACCACGGCCTTCTTTTTCAATTTCTTGAAGTGTGTATTCGCCTTCACCTTGAGATTCCCACTCATACGCCGTTGTTTCACCCGCTTTACGTGTACGAACAGTTACTAAATCGGCAACTATAAATGCTGAGTAAAAACCAACACCAAATTGGCCAATCAACTGTGAATCTTTACTTTGATCCCCTGTTAAGTTTTTGAAAAACTCAGCAGTACCCGACTTTGCAATAGTACCCAATGAGCTAATTACTTCATCGCGTGTCATACCAATACCATTATCAGAGATGGTAATTGTATTTGCTTCTTTATTTGCGCTAATACGCACACGTAAATCAGCGTCACCTTGATAAAGATCGCCCTGAGATAGCGCTAAAAAGCGTAACTTGTCTGCTGCGTCTGATGAATTTGACACAAGCTCACGTAAAAAGATTTCTTTATTAGAATAAAGAGAGTGAATCATTAAGTTTAATAATTGTTTTACTTCTGTTTGAAAGCCTAATGTTTCTTTTTGTGCTGTAGTCATTTATATATCTCCAATTTGCAAAGTGTCTGCGTTATGCACTTAATATGGGGTGAGGTGTTAGAACTTCAAGGGAAAAATTTAAAAAAGGTAAAACGAAAACAAAGAACAGTAAAATTATTTAAAACGGATGCGGACAATTAATATGTATTTTTTCACCGCTTGTTGGGTGCTCAAAATATAAATCGCTGGCATGTAATTGTAAGCGCCCTGCCATGTGTTCACTTTGCGCACTTTTATATAAATCACAGCCTAAAATAGGATGACCTATAAACTGGCTGTGTATTCTCAATTGATGGGTACGTCCAGTAACGGGCGTGAATTGCACTAAGGTTCTGCACGGGTGCTTGAGTCTTTCAAGCACTTTATATTCACTTATTGCTGTTTTACCTGTTGCTTGGCAAATTTTAACTCGCGGAAAAAGCAGCCTATCTTTTGCTATTGGCGCAGTTATTTGTCCCTCACTAACAGTCAAGCTACCCTCTAGCATAGCTACATAACGCTTTTGAATAGTGCGTGCCTGAAACTGTTTATTAAGATGCTTTGATGCTTCGGCGTTTAATCCAACAATCATAATGCCCGATGTACCCAAATCTAACCGATGCGGTAACTTAGCCTCAGCAAAAGCGGCTGTTAACCCTTTTTGACCATTCACTAAACGATAATGCACTGAATCCCAATTAAGCGGATTTTTGCCCGACAAACTCAATAACCCACTGGGTTTATTGATCAGTAAAATATCGTCATCTTGATATAATATTTCAATAAACCCAGCGCATTTAGGCGCTACAAAATCATCAACAACAATGTGTGGTTCTGAAGGTGTTTGCGATGTTGATCCCATTTTTAAGTTCAGCATTAAATTAGTCAATATCTTTTGAATGAAGCGCTTTTAAAGCCAATACTTGCTCACGTAAATCGTCTGCTACTACCTCATCTGCAGCAATCGAGGTACCTACTGCAACCGACACCAAAGACCATTTTAATCGTGGTAATTGCCACTTAGCTTTACGGCTAAACATACTTCCCCACAAGCCCCCTAAATGCACAGGGACAACGGGCACAGGAGAGCGTGCAATAATACGCTCTATTCCACGACGGAAAATATCGATTGAGCCGTCACTAGTCAGCTTCCCTTCGGGGAAAATACCAACAAGCTCGCCTTTTTCAAGCGCAGAAGCCACTTCATCAAACGCTTTTTTAAACGCCTCTGGGTTCGTTTTTTCACTATCAATGGGAATAGCTTTAGCCATTTTAAATAACCAATGTAGAGCTGGCGAATAATAAATAGGCGCAAATACCATAAACCGAATAGGCCTTGGTGACGCTGCCAAAATAAACATCCAATCAACAAAACTGACGTGGTTGCACACAATAACAGCGGCACCTTCCTTGGGAATGTTAGCTTCGCCTTTTGTTCTTACGCGGTACATACAAATGGCCAAAATATAAATAACAAAGCGTAAAAAGAATTCAGGTACTTTGGTATAAATATAAACAGAAATAAGTAAATTTAGCCCCGCAAGTAACAGCAATAGCTCTGAAATACTCCACTGAAAAACAGACAACGTGACAATACTTAAAACAGCACTGCCCACCATAAACAAGGCATTTAATACATTGTTAGCCGCTATAACTCGTGATCGACTCGCTTCTTCAGTCCGTTGTTGAATAAGCGCATATAGCGGTACAGTGTAAAAACCGGCGCCAATGCCTATGCCTGCCATCCATATGAAATGCCACACCATATCGCCTGTTTTTAATACCTGTGCGAGCGTTAATAATTCAGTATGTTGAGGTGTATAGGTACTGATAGCGGGCTCTTGGCTTAGTAAATATAAAAACAAGGTAATTAAAATAGCGCCAAAGGGCACAATGCCTAGCTCAATACGAGAGCGAGATAACTTTTCACACAGTAATGAACCAATAGCAATACTCAATGAAAATACAACCAGTGCACTGGTTACCACCAATTCATCGCCGCCCATTACATGTTTTACATAATTTGGTAGGGACGTTAAAATGATGGCGCCAATTAACCAAAACCAACTGATCCCAAGCACTGACTTACCAACCGATTCTGTTTGCGAATTAAGTGCTGTAAATACGTTTTTTGTGGATGAAAATATATTATAGGTAAATTTTAAGTTTGGCTCGTTCGCCTCACTAACGGGTATAAAACGACTGCTTACATAACCCATAACAGCCAGCACTAATACCGCAATACTTATAGCCGTAGGACCTAGCGATTGAGTAATGTAGTAGGTGCCAAAAATTGTACCGATCAGTATTGCTACAAACGTGCCCGACTCAACCAAGGCATTCGCTTTTGTTAATTCGCTAGGTGCAACGTGCTGAGGTAAAATAGAGTATTTTAATGGCCCAAAAAACGTACTTTGCACACCCATTAAAAATACTGTGGCTAACATAAGCCACACGTATTGCGTTAAAATTGAGACAGCACCTACAATCATAATAGGAATTTCACACAACTTTACGATTCTAATGAGCTTAGACTTTTCTGTTTTTTCTGCGAGCTGTCCTGCCATCCCTGAAAATAAAAAGAAAGGTAGAATAAATAGCCCCGCAGCAATATTTGAATATAATGCCCCATCTACAAGCGTTGCGGCCTGAAATATCAATAAAATAAGCACCGATTGCTTATACACATTATCGTTTATCGCTGAGAAAAACTGCGTAATAAAAAGCGGTAAAAAACGCTTACTACTCAGTAATCCGCTTTGATAGGATTGATTATTCTTCATTGTATTCCTTACTAATTAGAGATATAGCTCAAAACATATTACACTGCTTCTAAGCTTACCTTAAAAACAAAAAAGCCTACATAATTTAATCATGTAGGCTTTTATAATATGTTTCAAATAGTAACTTTGAGTTAGTCTTGAGTAACAGCACGCCTGCCGCTAAAAGCATGCATCAGTGTTCTGCCGTCCACTAAATCAAGCTCACCTCCCACAGGAATACCATGAGCAATTCGCGAAGCACCTACTTTATACTTATGGCAAAGCTGCGCAATATAATGCGCTGTAGTTTCACCTTCAACGGTAGGGTTAGTCGCTAAAATCACCTCATTAATACCGCTCTGAGCAAGTTTTTGCTCTAAAACGTCTAAGCCAATTTCTTTAGGACCTATGCCATCTATGGGCGACAAATGACCCATTAGTACAAAGTACAAGCCCAAATATTGGCCCGTTTGCTCGATGGCAAGCACATCCGTAGGCGATTCAACAACGCATAATATCCCGCTGTCTTGACGCTTTGTGCTTAAACAAATATCGCATTGAGCTTGTTCGCAAAAAGTACGACAAGACTGACAATGCCCTACGGCTGTCATTGCTTTAGTCAATGCATTACCAAGCTGAGTGCCCCCTTTTCGGTCGCGCTCTAGCAAGTGAAAAGCAATACGTTGCGCTGACTTTGGGCCAATGCCTGGTTGGCAGCGCAATGCCTCAATAAGCTGATTTAAACTATCTGAAAGTTGCATTATTTAATTAAAACGGCATTTTCATACCTGGTGGTAATTGCATACCGCCAGTTACTTTACCCATGCGCTCTTGTGTTTCTTCTGCAACACGGCGGACAGCATCGTTACACGCAGCAGCAAGTAAGTCTTCAATCATGTCTTTGTCGTCTTCCATTAAGCTCTCATCAAGCTGAACACGACGAACATTGTGATTACCAAGCATAGTTACTTTAACTAGACCAGCACCTGCTTCACCAACAACTTCTAGTGTGGCAATTTCTTCTTGGGCTTTTTGCATGCGATCTTGCATTTGCTGCGCCTGCTTCATCATGTTGCCCATTCCACCTTTAAACATAGCTTTCTCTCTTTCTTTTAATACATTAATTAACATGAACATAAGGGCGATTGTAAGTAATTACAATGCCTGAATACTATTTTCATCAATTTCGGCGCTAAATACCTGCTGAAATTGTACTATGTTTTCATCCGATGTGATCACATCGATTGCTTGTTGATGACGACCTGCATCAATTTTTTGCTGGATAAGATAAGGAGAGTCGATCACCCCTTTAGCAAAATTAATACTTAATGAAACGTTATGCTCATAAATACTCGACAGTGCCGCATCTAGTCGTTGGCGAAGCATAGGTGTATCTAAATGCTTTTGTGATTCATCAACGTCTATATGTAAACTATTACCTTGCTTGGTAAAGATTGAATGCAACGCAAATTGGCGCATTCGACCGCCCAACCCCATACGTTTTATTAAATAGGCCCACTCATCTTGTTGATGCGCAAATCTAATTTCACTAATTGGGCTATGAAAATCGTCAGGTACTGGAATACTTACTTCTTCTGGTGCAACTTCAGGTGCCTTTTGAGGGTTTATTTGCTCAAGCAGCTCTGGCGCTAAGTTTTCAGTAATTGTTTGATGCTTAGTTTTGAAGTCTATCTTTTCAGGCTTTGCAACACCTTGATTATCAGCCGGTATGTGGCTCCCTGTTACTAGGAGCTGTGACTTTTTTTCATTCTCACCTGCTGTATCAGTAGCCCAAGGCGGCGGATTGTCTGACTGTGCAGATACTGAATCAGTCGTTATTGATACCGCGTTATTTAACTGCTCATTTGTCTGAGCCACTGTATTTTTATCTTTTGATGCTTCACCAACATTATGATTACTGCTAGTACCAGTGCTGTTAGATACGTTTGATGAACTAGCCTTTGCCGTATTTAAGTTTGTCCCAGAAAGCTTTCCTGAGCCTGATATATTACGATCACGCAATATGCGCGCAATAGCCGATTGCGCTTTTGCCTCACGTTCAACAATCGAAGCATTCTCATCTTGTTGCTGCTGGTTTTGTAAGTCTGATTGCGGCTCAGGATTGTTTTGCTCAATATCTGTTGAGTGCTCTGGCAAATGACTATGTTGATTATCAGGGATCGTGTTTTGTGGATTAAACCCTTGATCAACCGCACTGCTCATTACATCATCAAACTGCGCCGCTAACGTTTGCTCTACATCACTGTGTTGCATGTACGCTTCATCTTCACTTTGACGTTGTGTTTGAACGTCAGTGATTACTTCAGCCGAATGACCCGGCACTTGTTGATCTACGTGTTCACTATGCATTGAATCAGTTTGAAGTGGCGCTGACTTATTCGGATCTGAGACTCGTATCTGGTTATCAACTACATTACCAGTAGCCAGTTTGGTGTTCGCTTGTGGCTGTTTTTCAGGTTCAACCGTTTTATGTTGTTCGGTATTACTGACTAGGGCAGTATTTTGATCTTGCAAAACAGGCTGTGTATTACTTTGCGCTGGTTTATTTTTATTTAATATATCGCGTAACGCATTCGCTTTACTTGGTTTGTTTTGTACTGGGTCAGCCGTTGGCGCTTGATTGTTTGCAGCAACTGGCTCAAATGCAAGCAACCTCAGCATAAGCATTTCAAAACCTAAACGAGGTTCTGGTGCCCATTGTAAATCTTTTTTACCATTTAAAAGTAATTGGTAATAAATTTGTATTTGTTGTGGGCTTGTGTGCTGCGCAACGTGCGTTATGTAATCAGCATTCGTTTCATCAAGCTCAGCTGCATGTGGCACTAATTGAGTGAGTTGAGTTAAATGTGTTAGCGCAATTAAATCATCAAGTAAGGCAATATAATTTGGATTTCTGCTCGCGACATGTGCAATTTCGCTCATTAAAGCGGTGCCATCTTGGGCAAGTAATGCAGCTAATAAGCTTTGGCTGTAATGTGTATCCATCAAACCAAGCATTGTTTGTACTGCTTGATTGTTAATATCACCATTTGTTTGCGCAATCGCTTGATCGGTTAAGCTCAGTGCATCACGCATACTGCCGTCAGCGGCTTTTGCAATAATACTAAGTGCATCATTATCATAGCTGAGCTGTTCTTGAGTAAGTACGTGTTCAAGCTGTGTTTTAATTTCACTTTGCGATAACGCATTTAAGTTAAATTGCAAACAGCGAGATAAAATAGTGACAGGTAATTTTTGTGGATCGGTCGTCGCTAATAAAAATTTCACATGCTCTGGTGGCTCTTCAAGCGTTTTTAAAAGCGCATTAAAGCTGTGCTTTGAGAGCATGTGAACTTCATCGATCAGGTATACTTTATAACGTCCACGCGTTGGCGCATATTGAACGTTATCAAGTATTTCGCGGGTGTCTTCTACTTTGGTACGAGAAGCTGCATCTATTTCGAGTAAGTCAATGTAACGTCCTGCTTCTATATCTAAGCAGCTGCTACATTGGCCACATGGATTTGCAGATATACCTTCATCGCAATTTAAGCTTTTCGCAAAAATACGTGCAATGGTGGTTTTACCTACACCGCGGGTTCCAGTGAATAAATAAGCGTGATGCAGTCTATTTTGTGTAAGCGCATTTACAAGCGCTTGCTTAACATGAGACTGCCCAACCAATTCATGAAAGGTTTGAGGACGCCATTTTCTCGCTAGAACCTGATAACTCATCGATTACTCGCCTTCGAATTCAACCAATTTTAGGATTTTAATACCCATTTTTTTGATGCGTTGCTCGCCACCCAGTTCTGGTAGTGATACAACAAATGCAGCATCTGTCGCTTCGCCACCTAGTTTTTGAACTAATTTAGCTGTGGCTTCGATTGTGCCACCTGTTGCTAACAAGTCATCCACTAATAATACTTTATCGCCAGGTACAATCGCATCGACATGAAGCTCTAACGTATCTTCACCGTATTCTAGCAAGTAGTCTTGACGAATAACTTCACGTGGTAATTTACCTGGTTTACGTACAGGAATAAAAGGAATGCCTAGCGCGTAAGATAACGGTGCACCAAAAATAAAGCCTCGTGATTCTGTGCCAATTATTTTAGTAAAACCTTGATCTTTATATTCAGCGATAAAAGCGTCAATAGTGGCTTTAAAGGCTTCTGGATTAGCCATTAAAGTGGTTACATCGCGAAACATAATGCCCGCTTTTGGATAATCAGCAATTGTAGTGATGCTGTTTTTGATAATTGCTGGTGTTACTTGAGTCATAATTTTAACTGCTCAATGGTTTATATTACAAAGCAGGTGATTATAACCTTAACTAACCTTTAATTGCGAGTTTGGCGTTATTATAAAAGAGGTTTTAAGAGCTCAGAGGGAAAGATTAATAAAAGTGGTTCAAGGCTGCAGTAAATAACAGCCTTAATTAACGCTATGTATTTTAAGTTAAGCTAGTGATCCAACCTAAAATTGCATTTAAACAACCAATCCCTGCAAATACAGCTAAAAATGCTAGAAAATAAGTAGCATTGAACGGATCTTTAAAGTCTTTATCATCTGACATTGGTACAACCTTTTATTAAGCACGGCAAATAAGGCCGCCATAATAAACGATGTAAAATTATCAATAAAGACCTTAATCTTGATTTTTTGTCACAATGACACCGCGTTCAACCATTGCATTGAGGGTAACTAATGCACCTTGAGCAATTTGTTCTGCATTAAATTGTGGTGCGTGAGCTAATACCTGTTGGCAAACGTCGTTAAATGTCGCGCCATCACTTGCCTCTATAATTGACAGTAACAAAGCCGTCATCGCATTTGTTGCTAAAAATTGTACATCATCATCTTCATCTCTATATACAACAAAATAATTAGGCTGCGCTGATGGCGCTTCTGGTTTAAAGTGATTGCTGATATTTTGAACTGGAAATTGATAACTTAAATTCCTTGCCAGCCCCGATAAATATAAAGCAGAGGAGGTTATTGCTGTTTTTTGTAATTTTAGCGCTTGCTCATCTTCGTGTGCGATAGATACATCAAGCTCTACCCATTCGTAATGTGCAAGTTCTAGCATAAACACGGGGTCGTGTTTTTTCATTTTATAATCACTTGATAAGTAATTTATAAACTCCCCTGCTATATCTAAAAAGTACGGCGAGTGACAATCATACTCACTAAAAAACTGGCGTACGAGGGCCTGCCATTGTGTATTGGTATATAAGGTTTTTAATACTGGAAAACCTGATGAAACAAAGCCTTCAATATTATTAAAAAACAGATCGCGGTAAATAGCCATGCGTCTATCTTCAATATCACTGGGCTTGTTATTTTTTTTAGGTTCGCGAATATGCGCCATAAATTCGTTTTGTATTTCAATAAAGCTCATAGTCAGGCACTCTTTTCAATGTTTATAAAGGCTTATATTAAGCTCGTTGTTTTGAAACAGTTAAATTAAGGTATTTAGCTTGCAGCTTATGAATTATATCTAACTCTTTAACCAACACATTCATAGTAGGAATATTAAAATCACGTTCAAGCAAGGTTGGAAATACGCCATGTACTTCGTACGCTTTATCAAGTAATTCCCAAACAGGATCAACTACATCTGCGCCATGTGTATCAACGATTAAGTCATCGGCCTCATTGTAATGCCCTGCAACGTGTCCGTAAGCAATACGTTCAGAAGGTAAGCCCGTTAAAAACGCTTGTGCGTTATAGCCATGATTAATCGAATTCACATAAATATTGTTAACGTCTAGTAAAAGCTTACAGTCAGCTTGTTCTAGAATGGTATTCGTAAATTCAAGCTCTGATAATTGCTGCCCAGGAGCGCCATAGTAAGAAACATTTTCTATCGCAATTTGTTGCTCAAGTATATCTTGTACTTGTTTTATACGAGGGACAACATGTGCTATTGCATCTTGTGTAAACGGAATAGGCATTAAATCATACATATGACCCGTTCCAGAGCAGTAACTTAAATGCTCACTAAAAATTTTTATATTGTGCTCTTTAAAAAAAACTTTTAAAGATTTAACAAATTCAACATCCAGTGGCTCGGGTGAGCCAATAGACAGTGACAATCCATGACATACGAAATTATTTGCATCAGTTAATATTTTAAATTGTTTTTTAAAGCGCCCGCCTAGTTTTAGCCAATTCTCTGGCGCAACTTCTAAAAAATTGACTTGCTTAGGTACGTGTTCAAGCAGTTCATCAAGCATTTCTCGTCGAAGGCCAAGCCCCACCATTCCAAGTGCTGTATTTTTAGTTTGTGTCATAACTACCTCTAACTTAACAAAAAAGGGCCTTAAGGCCCTTTTAGGATAACTTATTTAGAATAAGATATTAACGGCCACCACACTTACCTTCGCCGCACTTACCTTCTTTTTTAGTTTTTTTAGCGTCGCCACCGCATTTACCTTCGCCGCATTTGCCTTCTTTTTTACCTTTTGCGTCGCCGCCACATTTACCTTCACCGCACTTACCTTCAGCAGCATCTAGTTGGTAGCCTGTCACCAGTTGTTGAAACTCAAATGGGTTAGCTTGTACATCAGCAGATACAAAACTTGCAGAGCCAACAACTACTGCACCTAAAGTTAACGCGATTGTATTTTTTTTAACTGTATTCATTTTATGACTCTCTTTAATCAAGGATTGTAAATCTCAGCAATAAAAATGTATTTTTAAATTGCTTGTATGCTTAAGTAGACCCGCACAAGAATAAAAACTTTCATTTCTTTTCAAAAATTTTTACTTTTGCAATCACCACATTAAATATGGTTGGTAATTACAGATTTATCAATGTGTGATTTACAGGTAAACTATGCGTCCGGTTTTTCTCAAAATTAATCACCTTATGAAACTTGTTTTAGCGCCTATGGAAGGTGTTGTTGATTTTAAAATGCGTCAATTACTCACTGACATTGGCGGATTCGATTTGTGTGTTACCGAGTTTGTAAGAGTGGTTGAAACCTGCTTGCCTGACAAAGTTTTTCACCGCTATTGTCCTGAACTACATAATAATGGCTTTACCCGAGCTGGAACACCTGTTCGCATTCAATTACTTGGCCAAGAAGCAAACCCTCTAGCCGAAAATGCGGTGAAGGCAATTACTTTAGGGTCTCATGGCGTCGATCTTAACTTTGGTTGCCCTGCAAAAACAGTTAATCGTAGTCGAGGCGGTGCTGTGCTACTCAAAGATCCCGACCATATGTACACCATTATTAAAGCGGTCCGAGATGCAGTAGATGATGAGCATGAAGTAAGTGCAAAAATTCGCTTAGGATTTGATGACGACAGCAACAGCCAAGAAATTGTTGATGCAGTCGTGAGTGCCGGAGCAAACAGCATTGCGATACATGCTCGTACTAAACGCGATGGTTACAATCCGCCTGCTTATTGGGAAAAAATTCCACCAATAATCAATGATAAAAATATTGCCGTTGTTGCCAATGGTGAAATTTGGCAGGTTGAAGACGCAATGCTTTGCCAAAAGCGAAGTGGTTGTAGCGATCTGATGCTTGGCCGCGGCGCCCTTTCGCACCCAGATTTGGCAAGAAAAATTAAAGCACATGTAAATAACGAACAATACGATGGCCTTCAGTGGGAACATATTATTTATCATTTGATCCACTCTGCTATTCATCAAGACCCTGCAAAAGATGAAAAATATTTCGCATCTCGTACCAAACAATGGCTTGGTTACCTAAAACGCCAATACCCACAAGCCATCGATCTATTTGATGAAATCAGGCGTTTAAAAAGTAAAGAGGATGTGGCAAGCGTATTAAATAAATACGCCAAAGCACCGCAACTTGATTCAAATCAAAACGCTTAGGTAAACCTATTCGATAATATCAGTATTACGTAAAGCTAATTTAAAAGGTTGTACTGATAATGCATCATCAAAAAATGCTAAACAATGAAATAGCGCAAGTAAAATCCAACATACTAGCTATGCTTGCTAAATCAACCTATCCCGTACATAAAAATTTAATGCTTGTTTTAAATAAAACAGCTAGTAATGAATGGCTTGACTGTGCAGCAGAAAAACTAGGGCCTGAGTACGCGCTTTTAATTAGTCGCATGACTAAACTTGAAGCGGCAGTAAGTCAAATAGAGATTGGTCAATATGGGTACTGTTGCGACTGTGAAGAAAGGATATCAGCGGTATTACTTGAACAGGATCCTGCAGCCCAAAGATGCAATAAGTGCGCGCAATAGGCGCACTGCAAAATTGATTACATTAGTTTTTGTATAAAACTAAATGATTGCCCAGGGTAGAGTATTATATCCTCTACCAAATATTGAGCATCGTTTTGTGCTAGTTCTAGACGCTTCATTAAATTAACTTTAGCTTGTGGTAAAGTCCAAGCATGATAGTGAATACCGATATCTGTTTCCATCATTGCAAGCATCAGTGTTTTATCTATTTTAGACATACTCATTGCACGCGCCATCGCAGGTAAATCGCGATAGGCAGATTGCCAATCAAGCCCCTCAATTGGCTGCTCATCTGACAAATACTGGACTAAAAATGATGTTTGATGAGAAGCTGATAATGTATGTTCGAACGCAACACTGCTTAACTGCTTTATTTGTTCATTAACAAGAGTGACCCACTCAAGCGGTGAATGAACTTCGCCACTAAAATAGTTTAGTTTACTTTGGTACCACTCAGTTCCGTTAGGTAATCCCCTCAAACCCACACTACCTCGAGGCTTGTAACTAGCCAAATAATCACTAAAAGTCCTTATATGACTTTTAAGAGCGGGTTGAGCGCCATGACTATCAATCACACTCAATACATAGTTTTGCAGAAGCTGTAGCTCTACTTTGTTTAACTTTAAATTGCTTTGTTTAGCGTTGTTTAATGTGCTTTGATTTAGTTTAAGCCAAGTGACAATTTTGTCTGACCCTTTATCTGAGCTATCCTGCTTAAGCATATTTGTTAATACATTAACTTGAGCTGGCCAGGGAAAGTAACGTGCGGGAAAGCGCTCCGCAATTACGAGATAATTAACCTGTGCAATTTGGTTTGATTTAAGCTGCATGTCCATCAAACTTTGATAGATAGTGTGACGTTTATTGAGGTAAGCATCCGAAAAAACGAATTGCTCGTTAGTCACTTTTTCACTATTTAAAGCATTAGTTCGCACCAGTGAAGTGTTCAAATCTTTTAAAGCGCTTTGCGCTTCTTCAAATGAGTTATAGACCGGCTCCTGCCTAGAGCACGCAACTAAAAGTAAGCACAATAGTAATGACAAAAAGAATGTTTTATACATAATAACTCCAATAAAAAAAGCCCCAGAGGGGCTTTTTAAAAATTGCTAAAACAAATTAAAGTTAAATTTTAACACCGTTGCGAGCGGCTTTATCTTTAATATACGTAGCCCAACCTTTTGCAAACTTACGTGTGCGAGGGTCGTCCATTGCTTTTGTAATAGCAGCATGAGCTTGCTTATACTTACCTTGATAGTAGTACGCTTCAGCTAAATCTGAGTAAATAGTGCCCTTTTTATCAGAGCCTAATTCTAGGGCTTTGTTTAAACGAACAATTGCGGCACTAAACTTTTCAGATTGCAAAAGTAATGAACCTGCTTTGCGATAAAACTCAGCATCATCATCAAATTTAGCAGCTTCTTCGTAATACTTAGCAGCTTTTTCAAGATCTTTAGATCGATGATAGTTACTAGCTATCGCGCTGATGTTTTGCTTAGTACGTTTAACTTTATCTTCTTTAACGGCCTTTTCAAGCGTAGTCGCTGCTTTAAAAGGAATTTCATTTAAAGAATAAAAGTTAGATAAAACTTTATACTCAACTTCATTTTCGAAGTAACCGTTCTTGTATGCAACTTCCATCGTTGCTAAGCCTTTCTGATAATCTTCAGTTTGTAGGTAATACTTACCTAAACTAACCCAAGCTTTTTTATCATCTGGCCATACACGAACAATTTCTTCACCAATTTTAACCATGTTTGTATAGTCTTTAAGTTCAAAGTAAGAACCTAACTTTAATTGGTAAGGGGCCTTGTTTGGCTCCTTTTGAAGAGAAATAGCTTTATCCGCTGGGCTAAAGACATCTCGAAATTGTTTTAACTCGTAGTTAGCTTGCGCAATACGCGTATAAATTTTCGGATCTTCATCGCCTGTAAAATCAATCCATGCTAAATATGCTTTTTTAGCTTCTTGGTACTTTTCAGTACCAATAAGTAAATCGCCTAACAACTTAAGGGATTGCTCTTGATCAGCAAAGTTTAAAACATCAGGCGCAACGGCTAACTTAGTAAATTTAATCGCTTCGTCATACTTTTCTTTTTGAGCGTACATGCTACCTAAGTAACGATTTACGGTCGCTTTATCAAAGTCATTAGATGCGTCAATCTCACTAAGCAAAACAATTGCTTCATCTATTTTTTCTTCGCCGTACAAGTCAAACGCTTTAATTACTTTTTTACCAGTACGCTCGCCCATGATTTTAGTTTTTGCTTTTTTACGCTCTTCAATCTTTGCGTAATCTGGCGCCGCTAAAACAGATGCACTTAACGTAGCACCCGACACAGACATAAGAATTGCAAGCGCAGTTACTTTAGAAAAATTTCTCATTACTCGCCTCCTTAGTTGCCTTGGTTAAGTTTAAAGTCTAATTGAACTTGTAAACCTGGTTGTTTCTGTGGTTTTCCGTCAATAATTTTAGGACGGTACTTCCATTTACGCAGTGCACGTTTAGCTTCACGGTCAAAGATACGTTTCGGATCGGCGTCAATTACTTCAACGTCAGTCACGCCACCTAGCTCATCAATTGTGAATGAAAGTTGTACCCAACCTTCTTTGCCATCGCGCGCTGCTTGTGTTGGATATTTTGGTTCTATACGAACGATAGGTGTCGCATCACCATCTCGTCCAAATGCACCAGGACCACTTAATCCACCAGCTGAACTACCTATATCGATACTACCCATATTAAATGACATAGCACCCGGATTAGGGTTATTATTTTCCGGCTGTGGCGGCTGCGGTTTAGGCGGCTGCTTTGGCGGTGGTGGAGGCGGAGGCGGTACACGCTTCCTCTCCTGCACCTTAGATTCAGGCGGATTCGTCATTATTTCGACTATGATCTGCTCTTTTTGTTCCGTATTACGGTCAGCCCCACCAGAGATGAGAAATGCCATGAAGTAGAACAAGCCGAAAGTAACTGCCCCACCTGCAATCAGTGAAAACAGAAAACGAATCATTACTGATCTCCAGCTATTGAAATTCTCAGGTTATCACCCGTCGCTTTAATCTGGTCCATAACTTTAACCACTACACCGTGTTTTGCTTCTTTATCAGCCTGCAAAATCACAACTTCAGTAGGTTGTTCTGCTAATAAACTCTCGATCTTTGCTGAAATACGTTCAACATCAACTTGCTGTTTATCTATCCAGATTTCGCCGTTACTACGAATCGCAATAAAAATATTTGCATTTTTTTGCTTAGTAGCTTGGGCTGCTTTTGGTTTATTGACCTCGATACCAGCTTCTTTAACGAACGATGTAGTTACGATAAAGAAAATAAGCATGATAAATACGATGTCAAGCATCGGTGTCATATCTACCGCTGCATCTTCTTCTTCACGAAAACGTTGTTTACGTGCCATATTTAATTCTCTCTCTAGTGATGAGGCATACTATCTATAAGTTTGGCTTTCACCATTTTAGCTTTTGTCTCAAGACGTGAACTAAAAAACACTCCAGATAACGCCGCAACCATTCCAGCCATTGTCGGTATTGTTGCCATTGAAATACCTGATGCCATTAAACGTGCATTACCAGTACCTTGACTAGCCATAGTTTCGAAAACAGAAATCATGCCAGTAACAGTACCCAGTAAGCCAATTAAAGGACAAACAGCTACCAATGTTTTAATCAACAACATACGCGCATCTAACTTTTCAGATGCTTCAGAAATCCATGCTTCACGAATTCTATGTGCGTACCAAGACGTAGTGTCTTGGCGGGCATCCCACTTTGCTATAATTTCTTTCGCTGTGCGAGGAAACTCTGCAAGTAGAAACCAATAGCGCTCAATCATTAAAACCCACATAAGAAAGAGTGCCATTGCGACCACGTATAAAACCTGGCCGCCTGTGCCAACAAAATCCCTGATAGATTCCCATATCTCCATCAGGACTAGCATTAGGCTTTCTCCTTCTCCGCATGAGTAGCAACGATACCCGCGCTTTGCTCATCGAGGATGTGTAGTACCGACTTACTACGACCAGCTACTAAAGCGTGAAGTAGGATTAGTGGTAATGCAGCAATTAGACCTAGCGCTGTTGTAACAAGTGCTAGAGAGATATTACCTGCCATGATCTTCGGATCACCCGTACCGAACAATGTAATCGTTTGGAACGTCAAGATCATACCAATTACTGTACCTAGAAGGCCTAGTAACGGTGCAATTGCAGCAAGGATCTTGATTATATTGATACCAGCTTCGATGCGTGGCGTTTCACGAAGAATAGCCTCATCAAGTTTAAGCTCAAGGTTTTCAACATCTTGATTTTTATTGTCATGGTACACTTTAATAATACGACCCAGTGGGTTATTAGTATTTGGTGTAGCAACGTTTTTAAGCTGGCTCTTAATCTTACTTGTAGTAAGCGTAAGGTCAACAAAGCGAATAAGAGTAATTAGCATACCTAAGCCTAATAAGGCTGTGATGATATAACCAACTACGCCACCTTGATGGAAGTATTCCATAAGTGTCGCTTTTTGAGTATTGATACGTAAAATCGCACCACGAGTCGGATCGATGTAAACACCAGCGTAGCTATCTGATGATGTATTCTCAAGCGCTGTGATACCGTCTAAAATATAGCTATCAGGCTGTTTACCTAGAGGCTGAATAGACTTAGTTTCTGGTGAATAAATTAAGTAACCATCGTCTGTAACTAAGTTAAAGTTACCGATACGCGTTACTTTCTTCATTGACGGGTTACCGTCAAGACCAGCAACTTCAGTTTCAAAAGTTGAAACTTTAGCTGATTCAGTCATTTCTGTTTGAAGTGAAATCCAAAGTTCTTCTAATTCACGAACTGTTGGTAACTCTTTAGCAGCAGCTAATGAACGTAAAATTTCAGCACGGCCAGGTTTCTCAGCACTAACTAGTGATGCTTCAATAGAACCAATAGCGTCTTGAGCTGCACGACGTACAACACCAAACATTTCACCTAAAGTACCTTGAGCACTTTGAAGAGCTTGCTCTTTTTCAGCTAAAGTATTTTCATTTTGTGCATACTGCTTTGCAAGGCTAACACCACGAGCTTTTTCTGAAGCAAGTTGGCTTTTCGCTTTGTTAAGTAATGCTTGCTTGTCAGCACGTTCTGATAAGAACTCTTGCTCACGTTGCTTATTAATTTTACCTTCAGAGATACGCTCTTGCTTAACTTGCTCAAGAATTTTATCTAGAGCTCCAGTATTTGCATGTGCATTAAGCGCGGTACCTGCAGAAACAGTTAGTACTGCTGCAACAGCAAAACCTTTAAATAGTTTCTTCATTATTGATTACTCCGCGCCAAAAATTGGTAGTTTAACAAGTTCTAATGTCGCTTGCTTACGCGCCATACGAATCACTTCTTTAACAGGTTTTAGGTATTCTTCACCTAATTCTTTCCACTGTTTCGTGTTGTTATCCCACACCCAAGCATGTTTCAAGTCAAAAGACTGAGCAACGTAAGTGATACGGCCTAGTTGACCAATATCAACATTAATGCTTTTACCATCAACTTCCAGTGTACCTTGTGAAGCTGAAACTAATGAGCTGTATGCTGTTTCAATTGTGTATGCTTCAAGTACTTGACGGAACTTTTCAGACGTCGTTACAGACGCAGAAACCATTATTTCACGAAGTCTTTCTACACGTGCTAAACGCGTTTCTAGATTAAATGGAACGTCCGCTTTGATGAATTGCTCAAGCGTATCGATCATGCGATACATCAAAGGCACAACGTTTTGTTTAGTGCCGTCAATAGTCGCTATTTGACGATCAAACGATTCAATCGATGCATTTTGGCTATCAACCAAACGTGACACGTGATCGTTATACACTTTCATAAGTTCAGTCTCATCAACAATACCACGGTACTCAGCGATTAGCTCTTGAGTTTGACCGTATACATTGTCAATTTTAGTTTGAGACTTAACAGCAGCCTTTTGAATTTGTTGACCTGCTTTTTGCACGTCATTCAAAGGATCTGCAATCACATTGCTGCTTGCAAATGCAAATGCGCCAACCAACGCAGTTGCTACAAGACTCTTTCTGATTTTAACAGACATAGTTCCCAACCAATTAAGTAATGTTACTTTTATAATTTAATTATCCCCAGAGGGAACAACCCTGATATCTTTTAATAGATATCAACCTTCCAATAATGCTAAATGCAATAAGCGCTGTCAACTTGATGTTTAGCAATCAGCGTAAATAAATATCCAACCTCAAGGTTGCACTAAAGTATTAACACTCAAATATTAACATTATTATAACCAACAGCCTAACTAACATTGCGACTAAAGCCTTTGAACAAGTATGTTCATACTAACCACCTTCATAAAAAAAAACATAAATGTAACATTTAGACAAAACTGAATTTGAACTGAAAAAAAACAAAAATAAATATGTGCGTATATTAAAAAAGTTATTTTTTAAGCAATTTATTCGCTTTTTTATTCATTTAAAACATTTCATCTTAAAAAAAGAACACTCTGTCGCGCAATAAGACACCACTCTGATATTTTTTATCAATTTATAGAACGGCACTCAATCTGAAGCTCAGCTTTAAGATTATGCAATGAGTAAATAAACTCAAGCTTGAATAATAAACCTCTCTCAAGTGGCTAAATATTGGCACGTGAATTCGCTTTACTATCTCTAAAAATCACCTATTAAAAAGTACCAAGGATATTTTTAATAGGTATGTTAATAAACTTAGCCTAGGCTAAATAATGAACTATCTGATAAAAAAGATATAAAGGAATAGTTAATAACAAGACAAAATTACAATATATAGTTGTTCTATCATGAGCAATTTTCAACCAAGCTGGCGAGTTACTTAATTCACTAAAATGATCGTGTAAGAATAAAGTTATTATATTTCAAATCTTACTTTACTTACTCGGATGATTTTGTGAGTAACTTTGTAAATATTGAATTGAGTACAATGCAATGCTACTAAAAAATGTTAGACGATTTTATAGGCATAAGAGAAGTATACTGAAAAATGTTTAATGGCTTTAAAATCAGATAATAAGGAATATTAAGAAGGGAAATTATGGTGAAACAGAGGACTGTTTCACCAAGATGAACGAAGGTTCACATAATAAATTATGCTGCTTCTACGTTCTCAGCTTCAGGGCCTTTTTGACCTTGCTTGATGCTGAATGTCACTGCTTGACCTTCGCTAAGAGTGCGAAAACCAGAACCAGTGATTGCGCTGAAATGTACAAACACGTCAGGACCATTTTCTTGTTCAATGAAACCAAAGCCTTTAGCTTCGTTGAAAAACTTTACTTTACCAGAAACCGACATACTAAATTTTCCTGTAAGTCAATAATTAAAATTCAGCCACATAATTATGGCAATATCCTCCCTGAGTCATGCTCAAAAATATGGAGGTACAGTACAGGAACAAGTAATAACCTAACCGGTAACCTTAAACGCAGCACAATATCCGTAAATTCAATACATAAAAACTCAAAGCGAGATAAGATTAACACATTATTTTTCTTTTCGCTCTATTAATTGAACAAATATTTATTATAAATAGGTTCTTGCTTTGAAACATATTTAAATGACTATTATGCAAGCAAAAGTAATCGCTTTCATGATTAAATATTATTGAAATATTTAATCATGAAAGTACAAATAGCCTTATTTTATTTTTTTTCAAAAACCATTGGTCAAGTGGCCCTTGACCGCGATTAATTATTTAACTGACCAATTAATTATATCTTCAGCTTTAATAGGTACAACCTCAGCGCCACCTAAAGAGTAGCTCGCGGGTACTTTCCACGGTTTTTTTTCTAATGTAATGGTATCTGTATTTCTTGGTAACTCATAAAAATCAGGGCCGAAGTGACTTGCAAAACCTTCTAGCATGTCTAATGCATTTGCGTCTTCAAATGCCTCTGCATAGAGCTCAATCGCTGCATGGGCAGTATATGCACCAGCACAACCACAAGCAGCCTCTTTTTTATCTTTATAATGCGGAGCTGAATCGGTTCCTAAAAAAAACTTTTTATTGCCACTTATGGCTGCAGCCATCAACGCTTGCTGATGAATATTTCGTTTCAATATCGGTAAACAATAGTAATGAGGACGGATCCCACCCGCTAGCATGTGATTACGGTTATAAAGTAAATGATGCGCTGTGATTGTTGCAGCAACATTAGCAGGTGCATTTATTACAAACTCTACTGCATCTTTGGTTGTAATATGTTCTAGAACAATTTTAAGTTCAGGAAAATCACTTACAACATCTCCAAGAACTGTTTCTAAAAATACTTTTTCACGATCAAAAATATCGATAGAAGAATCGGTTACTTCACCGTGAACTAATAAAAGCATACCCACTTCTTGCATTGCTTTTAACACTGGGTAAATATTTTTAACTGACGTAACACCCGAATCAGAGTTAGTTGTCGCACCTGCAGGATATAACTTGGCTGCAACTATCTGAGAAGTTGCTTTTGCTTTTTTTATTTCTTCAGGTGTCGTTTTATCCGTGAGGTACAACACCATTAATGGCTCAAAATCACCTTGTGGCTTAACTGCCATAATACGTTTTTTGTATGAAAGTGCAGTATCAGTACACGTAGCCGGTGGAACTAAATTTGGCATAACAATGGCGCGACCCATATAGCGACTAATATCGCGCACGGTATCCTCTAGCTGATCGCCATCACGTAAATGGACATGCCAATCATCAGGGCGAGTGATCGTTAATGTTGTTACTGAACTTGTGTTATTACTTGTCATCATCTTGTTCCACGGCTGAATTTATCCGATCATAGGCATTTGATGTTTTCGAGTAAAGATTTTATTAAAAAATAATCAGTTAAACTGGCCAGCCTCTTTCCCATAATTCAAGATATAGTGAGGAATAATAACTAAGGTTTACAGTCACCAAAAAACATTCAACGTTATATTTTGTAGAATCGTTAATATTAAGTTAAATTAGTTCCTGAATTAACACATAATAAGAAAAATACTAATTGCCTATGTCGAACAAAATCGATACAAATAAAGCGCTCGAAATTAAAACTGAACAACTGAGTATAATTAACCAGTTTTCATCAAGCTTGTTGCAGCTTGATACTCTTGAAGAGTTGTTTAAATGCGTCACCACAGAAGTGGTAAATAGACTCGGTTTTGTTGACTGTGTTATTTATCTTGCGGATGAATCAACGCGTACATTAAATCAAGTTGCTTCTATGGGTATCGATGACGAACGATATAAATACCGAGCTCAAAGAAAAACAATTAATTTTAACGAAGGGATCACAGGCTTTGTAGCCACAAATGGGGAAGCTATTATACTCGGTGATGTAAGTGCAGATAACCGTTATATAGCAGATGAGCGCCCTGCCCAATCAGAACTATGCGTACCACTTATATACAAAGAGCGTATTTTAGGTGTCATAGACTGTGAACACCCAATAAAAGATTATTTCACAAATGCTCACCTTGAAATATTAACAACTGTTGCGCACCTGCTCAGCGCTAAAATTAATCAAGTCAATACCGTTAGTAGCTTACAAAAAACAGTCATCCAATTAAATGACGCACAAAAATTAGAAAACAGCCTTTTACAAATAGCTAACTTGACTTACGAAGCCAGTAATTTAAATGTTTTTTTTGAGTCCTTACACAACATTATTAATGGTCTTTTACGAGCAGATAATTTTTTCATTGGGCTTTATGATAAACAGATCGACATTCTTGATATAGTTTATATTGTTGAAGAAGGTATCCATACCAACACCCACCAAAAAATAGCAAAGAATCAATTAAAAGACACCGCTTCATATTACTTACTACAAAATGAACAGACGCTGCTTCTAGATAAACAACAATATATGCAGCACATTGAGCAAGGCCATTTTAAAATGGTGGGCAGGCAATCTGAATCTTGGCTTGGGGTTCAGTTTAAAACGAACGAGCGGATCAGTGGTGTTATTGTTATTCAAAGCTATGATAGTAACTTACAGTACAACGAACACGACGGTGCGCTGTTAACTTACGTCAGTCGTCAAATCAGTATGGCGCTTGACAGACAATTAACTCGCCAAGAACTTGAACACCGTGCCCTACATGATGAACTTACAGGGCTTGCCAACAGGTCATTATTAATAGAAAGAATAAAACACGCTACATTACGCCTAGCAAGAGCAAAAAAAGGAACTTGTCATGCACTTATGTACTTGGATTTTGACCGATTTAAGAGCATTAATGATTCACTGGGTCATGAAGTCGGTGATCATTTTTTAATTAAAATATGCGAGTTGATCAAAAGTACGGTACGCAGTACTGATACATTTGCACGTTTAGGCGGCGATGAATTTGCCATTTTCATGGAAAATATTACCCATAAAAATCAAGTCAACGAAGCACTAAAGCGCATCCAAACCGTTCTTTCAAAACCGCTCAATGTCGATGGGCATTTATTACAAGCATCAACCAGTATCGGTATCGCATATAGTGATAAAGTCGATGATGAAGCCTATGTGCTCTTACAACAATCCGATGCAGCCATGTACGAAGCTAAATCGACTGGCCGTGGGCAAGTTAAGTTTTTTAATAATACCATGCGAAAAAAACTCAAAACGCATGCAGATATAGAAAATGACTTACAACACGCAATTGAACACAACGAGTTTGAACTTTATTTTCAATCTATCTTCACTATCTCTACTGGTGACATTGTTGGTTTTGAGGCTTTAGTTCGCTGGCATCATCCCAATAAAGGCTTCGTTTCACCTAATGACTTTATTCCGATCGCTGAAACCACTGGCCAAATTATAAATCTTGATTTACACCTACTTGATTTAGCTGCGCAACACATTTCAGATTGGCATCAGCAAGGGTATCGCTTTTTAAAAATTACCGTTAACGTATCATCTCGTCATTTTGCAAGCCTTGATTTCGTCGCGCAAATTCATGCTATATACAATAAATATCAACTTCCTTTAGGCTCTCTGTGCTTAGAAATTACAGAGTCTGGCTTAATCGAAAACTTAGCGCTAGCTACTCAAATTATTGAAGGTTTATCGCCTTTAAAAGTAAGATTATGCTTAGATGATTTTGGGACCGGTTATTCCGCATTAGGTTACCTGCATCAACTGCCTATTCATGTTCTAAAAATAGATAAAAGCTTTATAGATCACCTTCAAGATTCAACCAATCCTTTAGTAGAAGCCATTTTATCGCTGGCACAATCGTTAAAGCTTGCCGTCGTTGCTGAAGGAATTGAGACTGCCGAGCAGTTAGCTATATTACAAACAACACAATGTGATTTTGGCCAAGGCTTTTTAAAATCTAAACCTGTCACAGCAAAAGAAGCTATAGCACTTATCGATAAGCCACTATAAAAAGCCAGCTTGTAAATCACTGGCGGTATTACTTAAGCTAAACTCTGGGTAATAAATTTATCTCAAACAGCTATTTCAGCGCTAACTGCGTTGAAAATCTAAGGTTAGAGAAAAATAAGTTTAAATATCATTTTGGTTCACTATGGTAGTAAACCTTTTAATCGAAGTGCAGGTTACTTACTATTTTAGTTTTTCACTTGATACATTTTTTACCGACAAGAGTGGTACTAAAATTGTGTAATCGTTGCAATGACAGGTACTCAAATTGTTGTTTAGATAGTTAAAAACTAAGTTATACCAACCTGCATAAATCTTTGATCAATTTAACGAATTAAATTGCACTATAACGTCGTTAAAAATTTTTTATTTAGAACAAGGTATTAAAGCAAGCTATTCCATAACAGATATATTTTCAACATTAAACATGAATTA
>NZ_PNDU01000086.1:0-14504 GCF_005886635.1 Pseudoalteromonas sp. S558
TTAGCACTGAAAATAGCTGCTTGAGATACTTAGTCGCTTAACTGTGAATATGTTACTATCACTTCCAACGCTTTTATTTACTGATTCATCGCCTAATTACCATGCCAAATTTTGCTCCTTGCTTTACGTTATTTTCTCAAAACATTGATAAGTTCACGCTTCCTGAAAGGTTTACCTTTCCGTTTTATTACGAGCCACAGCCATTAGCGGTTGCCGCTACTGAGCAATTACAACAGCAGCTTGAAACGTTAACACATCTAAAAGCAGAAAATGCAGGTAAAATGTTTGGTGTATTAGTGGTGCAAAATACTGAGCAGCAGTTGGGCTTTTTAAGTGCCTACTCTGGGCAAATTGAAGGTGATAAAGGCAATATTAGCTTTGTCCCTCCTATTTCGAGTATGCAGCTACACGACGATAGCTATTTAGCTCAAAGCGAAATAATTAACGATATTAATGCTCAAATTGAGCAGTTAGAAAATAGCGAACAACTGCTTGAAGTTAATAGCAAACTTGATGATGCAACACAGAGCTACCAGCAAGCGCTATTAGCTCAACAGGCGGTAATGCAAGCCGGTCGTCAGCAACGAAAAATACAACGTACCGAAGGCGAATTAGAGCTTAGCGAAAGTGATTTTGAGCAGTTAAAAAATAAGCTTGCAGGGCTAAGCATCGTAGAAAAAAAGCAACTACTGGCACTTAAAGCCTATTGGCAAAATATAATCGAGTCACTGCAGCAAACACACATCAATATTTCTGATGAAATTGCTCATTTAAAAAAACGCCGTAAAACGCTTTCTAAAAGCTTACAAAAAAAGCTATTTGCACAGTACCAATTTTTAAATGCAAATAACGAAGTCAGAGACTTAAATACTATTTTTTCAATACTACCTGAGCGGATCCCACCAGCAGGCTCTGGAGAATGTGCTGCCCCAAAGTTGCTACAATATGCGTACAAACACCACTTAAAACCGATTGCTATGGCTGAGTTTTGGTGGGGAGCTGCACCTAAATCAGCAATTAGGCAGCATAAAAATTACTACCCTTCTTGTTACAGTAAATGCCAACCAATACTTGGGCATATGTTAAAGGGTTTAGATGTTGAAGATAACCCGCTACTTATTAATCCGGCCGATGGAAAAGATTTAAGCATTATTTATAAAGATGACGATTTACTGGTGGTAAATAAACCCGCTGAATTTTTATCTGTACCGGGCGTTAATATTGAAGATTCTGTTTATATGCGTATTAAAACGCAGTTCCCAGAGGCATCTGGTCCGCTAATTGTACACAGATTAGATATGTCAACTTCGGGGCTTTTAATGATCGCCTTAAATAAACGCGTTCATAAAGCACTACAAAAACAATTCATTGAACGCACAGTAGATAAGCGCTATGTAGCGTTAGTTGAAGGAAATGTTCCCGAAGATAGCGGAACGATTGATTTACCACTCATACTCGACTTTGATGACAAGCCACGCCAAATGGTGTGCTACAAAAATGGTAAACCATCACTTACTACATGGCATGTTTTAAATCGTAAAAATAATGTTACACGCTTGCAGTTATACCCTAAAACAGGCCGTACCCATCAATTAAGAGTGCATTGCGCGCATCGTTTAGGACTCAACACGCCAATGGTAGGTGATACACACTACGGTCAGAAAGCGGATAGATTACATTTACATGCAGAATACTTGGCATTTACTCACCCAATTACCCAAAAACGATTAGAGTTTGAAGTAGCCGCCGATTTTTAATCAAACATTAATCGTTGAACCAGTTAAAGCCCATCTAACACCATTTGTTTGATTTTATATGCTTTTACAAAATGATCTAATTGATGGGTGTGTATCCACCATGTAGCCGCTTCCATGAGTAGCTCAGGATCGTCGTTTTTATTTGCAAAAAACGCATAAAAAGATAGACCCACATTTTCGCCCTTCGTCGCTATTTTTTTATCACATACAGTAATTATTTTTGCTCTTAAAGTACTTTGCATGTATACCTCATTTGAATAGTAATAGATTAACCTGCTGTTAATCGCTAATAACAGCGTAACAATAACAAAAATTCTAAAAAACAATCCTTCTAATTCACCTACAAAAGTCGCTTTTATGATATTTTTATTTATGCACTTGAGCGTTGGTTGTCACTTCTACCTGAATGGTATCACTACTTTATCGCTTTAATAAAACATACAACCATTAAATACCTGTAGGCATGAAATTATTGCACTTAAATCATTGTAAAATTTACAGAATAATAATCAAAAAATGAACAATTAAAAACATAAACAATAAAATTCAACAACTTACACATTGGCATTTAGCTTGCTCTCTATTGGTATAAGCAATTAAATAATAAGTGAAAGGATTAGTTATGAATATTTTTGAAGCACTACGACATGATCACGACAAACAACGAAAATTGGTAGATGCACTTATTCAAACTCATGGCGACACAGATGAACGCCACACATTAATGGATCAGCTTAAAACAGAATTAAAAGAGCACGCAAAATTTGAAGAGCGTTATTTTTATAACCCGCTAATGCTTGATGATTTAACTCATGAAAAATCACGTCACAGTGTTGCCGAGCATCATGAAATTGATGAGTTAATTGAAGACCTTGAGGTTACCGAAATGAGTTCACCGGCTTGGCTAGTTACAGCTAAAAAGCTGCATCATTTAGTCCATCATCATTTAAGCGAAGAAGAGCACGAAGTATTTCAATTGGCAGGAAAAGCACTCACTGAAGAACAAAAGGAAAGCTTAGCAAAGCAATATAACGACGCTATGCATTAATTTGAAACCGTTTAACTTAAATACACTCCCTGTGTACTGTTTGGTTATAAGGCAAATGCCTTATAACCATTTTTTCTTTTAACAACGTGGGCACTACTTAATAGTAAATTTTACGTCTTGATCACGTAATAAGTAAAGTGCAAAACACGCAGCCCACATAGGCCAAGCAGTAAAAAACAATAGATTATTAAAACCGTCGATGTATTGATTGTATGACGAGAGAGTCGATAATCCATGCATTACAAATATCAGACCGTACGTGATACGCTTTTTAATACCCGCTACAAATGCTAATACTAAAATAAGCTGCAAACCACCCAGTATATAAGCAACAATATCTGATGAACCACTGATCCCGTAAAAGTGCTCAAAAATACGTGCGCTATGGCCTGGATTTACGAATTTATCGAACGTCCACATGATCATTACGATAAAAACGCCTAAACGAAGCGATAAAAGAGACCACTGCAGACGATTTTGAACGTCAGAATTCATTGAACTTGTCATAAAACTTCCTTTAAAAATATATAAATAAACCTTGAAGTAACCAAGACCGTATAAATTCGTTTTTATTTCAAAATTTTTAATTATTTTAATTAAAGTAGCTCCTTAACCTTGTAATTAACCTGGACTGTGGATAGCTCGGTATCAAGTACCTTGTATAGAAGTAAATACATATGAAGAGTTAACAGCTAAAAGTAGGCTATAATTAAAAAAATCATTAAAAGCAAATATTTAGATTCAATGTAGACCAATTACTGTATTGGGCAATCGTTAATTATGCATCTATTTTTGTTATGTTCTAAAAAACGAAAAGAAACAAAATTTTACTGAAAGTTATTTTTAAACCTTTCGGTCTTTATCGCCATCAACATATAACCGTAGAGAGAAAACGTTTGAAACACGCATACTTGGCTTTATCCTTAGCCACCATATTAAATACACCACTGAGTGCTTTTGCAGCTGAAGAATCAAAAACAACAAAAAATGATGCAATAGAACGCATTGAAGTGGCGGGCCAAGTTATTAAATCTCAAGGTCTTTCGGTTAAAGACTCTACGGTTGATGGGCCTTTTGGTGACAACTTAGCACTGCAAGATATAGCACGCTCAGTCACCCCTATTTCAAGCGAACTGATAGAACAACTTAATATTACAACGCTGCAGGATGTGCTAGCAGTTAGTCCTAATACCTATTCAGCGAGTGGATTTGGTGCACCGAGTTTGCCAACAATTCGTGGACAGCTCGGTGAACTTTTCCAAGATGGTACACGCCGCCAAGCAGGTAACAATGGTTTTGGCGTGCCGTTATCATTTAATCCTGTAGAGCAAATAGATGTAGTAAAAGGCGCACCACCGGTTTTATTCGGTTCGAGCCAACGTAATGGTGGCTTTGTGAATCTACATTCTAAAAAAGCGTCTACTGATGAAAGCAAAGGCAAGGCGAGTTTATCCGCAGGCCGGTGGGATCAATACCGTGTTTTAGTGGATTACAGCGCACCGATTGTAAAAAACAAAGTTGGCTTTAGAGTAAGCGCTGAGCACATTGATAATGGCAGCTACTACGACTACTCTGGCACCAAAAGCGATAGCTTATTTGCAGCGTTACGAATATTGCCAGATGAGAAAAGCAGCTGGGATATTAATTTTGAGTTATACCAAGTTGAATTTACCGACAATGCGGGTATTAATCGCCCTACTCAAGCACTGATAGATCATGGCTTATACATTACAGGCCAAGGCGTGCAAGCAAACGGCAGCACAATACCAGCAGCAGGGTCTATCATTTCGCCTACTGGACAAGTAAAAATAGACCGCAGCACGGTACTTACCGATCCTGATAACCAAAACGAAGCCACTACCTACTTACTACACAGTATTTATAAGCGTGAACTTTCTAACAATGTATCAATAAAAAACATTACGTATTTTCAGCACTTACAACGTGAAGAAATTGCGCAAAACAGCTTCGTGGAAATTATAGACGGTGCCGATACAGCACAAAACCGTACCGAATTAACTTATCAATGGAGTGACAAACAACAAACAATTTTTGCATTTGATGTACGTTACAACCGTGTATTAGGCTACAGCCAATTTACTACCGAAGCCGATTTACCGATTGATTTAACTGGCCCAATTTCAAATCGTCGTATTCCTTTAACCAATGCGCAACAAGCACGTTTAATTGAAATTAGTCCAGGTGTGTTTGTATCTCCTGGTGGCCAGTACGATATTAACAACGATGGTAGCGGCGACTTTAACTTATCAGACACTACGGACTCTCGCTCGTGGCAAACTGGGTTTGCTATTCAGCAAGATTCAGATTGGACAAATAAGTTTCATACAAGCGTAGGTTATCGTGTTGATTATTATGATGTAGACGCGCACGACCCAATAGCACCACAAGGTCAAGTTGCCGCCAGTGATAGCATTAACGACACACTGCAATCGGGCCAAATAAGCTTCAACTACCGATTAAACGGTGATTACACCACTTACGGTGCAGCAAGTTATAACGAAGCTACATCAAACAGCATGGCTGGTGGCACATCACTGGGTGGCGACAACACAATCAGTGCACAAAACTTTGCTACCGAAAACACCCTTGTTGAGTTTGGTTTAAAATACGCACCCACCGACAGCGACTGGTACGCCGATGGCGCTTTATTTAGCCAGCGCCGTAGTTTACGTAACCGCGATGGAAGCAATACCGGTATTCGTACACAAGGGTTTGAAGGCCAAGTATTTTACGATGCCTACCCATATTGGTTAAGTGCTGGGTACAGCTATATTGATGCGCGTTACGACAACTCTGCAAGTAGTCAAGATTCAGCGCAAGTCGCTGATGCATTTGATAACTCTCGTCCAGATATTATCACTGGTACCGGTGTTGGTGCCCCCAGCTTTACGCCATTTGCGCGCTCTAATCGCCAAGTTCAAGGCATTCCAGAGCAATCGTTCAGTTTTAACGGAAACTATTCAATAAATACGAAATGGCAGGCAGGCTTTTCCGGTCTATATACAAAGAGTTACCCATTAGACTTTTTAGCGACGGTAAAAATTCGTGATCAGTACACATTAAACGTTAATACTAGCTACGCTTTTACACCTAGTACTAAATTGCGTTTAGATGTAAACAACGTCACAAATCAAAAAAATTGGCGCCCTGTATTTGAAGGCGGTTACTTTGGTGCAACGTTAGCTTTTCCTGAGTTACCAATAAACGCAAAGTTAACCCTTACGCATAGTTTTTAAGAGAGAGAAGATGATTAAAAAAATATTTTTATTATTGATTGCAGCCGCCGCCGTAGGCTTGTTCTTTCACTTTAATTTGCAACAGTTACTAACGCTTGATGGCTTAAAAGGGTCGATGGATCAGTTTAACCAGTACAAAGAGCAGTCTCCCTTATTAGTTATTGGCGGGTTCTTTTTGCTATACGTAGTAGTGACTGCTCTCTCTTTACCGGGCGCGGCTATTTTAACACTAGCAGCAGGCGCATTATTTGGTCTAGTTGAAGGTTTATTGGTTGCATCTTTTGCCTCAACTATTGGTGCAACGCTTGCCTTTTTAGTATCACGATATTTATTACGTGATTCTATCAAACAACGTTTTCCTGAGCGCCTAGCCGCAATTGATGCTGGTGTTGAAAAAGAAGGTGGCTTTTACTTATTCACCCTTCGTTTAGTGCCTGTTTTTCCGTTCTTTTTAATCAACTTACTAATGGGCGTTACTGCAATAAAGTCATGGACTTATTATTGGGTAAGTCAGTTAGGTATGTTAGCAGGTACATTTGTGTTTGTTCTGGCTGGTACGCAACTTGCCCAAATAGACAGCCTATCTGATGTTTTATCGTTCAATTTAATTTTATCGTTCGCTTTATTAGGTATCTTTCCATTTATTGCCAAAGGAATTTTAAACGTGTTTAAAAAACGTCGCGTATACAAAAACTACACTAAGCCTAAAAAGTTCGACCGCAACATGATTGTTATTGGTGCAGGCGCTGGTGGTTTGGTAACAAGTTATATTGCTGCTGCTGTTAAAGCAAAAGTGACCCTTATTGAAGCGGGCGAAATGGGCGGCGACTGTTTAAATTACGGCTGCGTTCCAAGTAAAGCCGTTATTAAAAGCGCTAAAATTGCAGAGCAAATTCGCCACGGTGAAAACTACGGCCTAGAAAACGCAACTCCACAGTTTTCGTTCAAAAAAGTAATGGCACGTGTTCACAGAGTTATTGCCGATGTAGCACCGCACGACAGTGTTGAACGTTACACCAACTTAGGCGTAGATGTTGTAAAAGGTTACGGTAAATTAATAGACCCGTGGACTGTAGAAATTAAACTTAACGACGGTAGCACGCAAACACTCACCGCTCGTACTATTGTGATTGCCACTGGCGCGCGCCCGTTTGTACCGCCATTACCTGGCATCGAAGAAACTGGTTATGTAACAAGCGATACATTGTGGAATAAATTTGCAGAGCTAGATGATGCACCTAAAAAACTTGTGGTACTTGGTGGTGGTCCAATTGGTAGCGAATTAGCACAAAGCTTTGCACGCTTAGGTTCAAGTGTTACGCAAATTGAAATGGCGGAGCGCATCATGATCAAAGAAGATCTTGAAGTGTCTACTTTTGCTCACGAAGCGTTAACCGAAAGTGGCGTTAATATTTTAACATCGCACCAAGCACTTCGCTGTGAAGCTCGCGATGGTAAAAAATATATTGTTGTTAAACATAACGACAAAGAAATAGATATTGAATACGACGAGCTATTATGTGCCGTTGGTAGAAGTGCACGCCTTAAAGGTTATGGCCTTGAAGAGCTAGGCATTGAAACAAACCGTACAGTAGTAACTAACGAATACCTAGAAACACTGTACCCTAATATTTTTGCAGCAGGCGATATTGTAGGTCCATACCAATTTACACATGTGGCAGCGCATCAGGGTTGGTACGCTGCGGTAAATGGCTTATTTGGTCACCTTAAAAAGTTTAAAGTAGATTACCGTGTTATTCCGTGGACTACGTTTATTGACCCAGAAGTAGCACGTGTTGGTTTAAACGAGCAAGACGCAATAGACAAAGGCATAGATTACGAAATTACTCGCTTTGAATTTGAAGAACTAGACCGTGCAATTACCGACAGCGCTACAAAAGGCTTTATTAAAGTAATTACACCAAAAGGCAAAGACAAAATACTCGGTGTTACTGTGGTGTCTGAACACGCTGGCGATTTAATTGCTGAGTTTGTACTGGCAATGAAACACGGCTTAGGTCTTAACAAAATACTCGGTACTATACACAGCTACCCTACTTGGGCTGAAGGTAACAAATACGCAGCAGGTGAGTGGAAACGCGCTCATGCACCTGAAAAAGTACTTAACTTGCTTGAAAAATACCACACTTGGCGTCGAGGTTAATTATGTTTAAAACACCTCTAAAAGCATTGTTATTTGGCTCAGCTTTAGTTGCAACATCGTTTGCAACGTCATTTTCGGCCCAAGCCCAAAACATGCACGATAGCTGGAATGCATTGTTAAATAAGCATGTTGTTACTATTAACCATAATCACAGTACTGAGGTTGATTACGCTGCCATAAAACGTGAGCATGCACAGCTAAAAACGTATTTAGATTCGTTAACGGCTGTAACGCAAAGCGAATTTGACACGTGGGAAAAGCCTAAGCAACTCGCTTTTTTAATCAATGCTTATAATGCGTGGACTGTTGAGCTTATCGTCTCAAACCTTGCCAGTAAAGAGTATCCAGATCTTAAATCAATCAAAGATTTAGGGAGTTTTTTTAGCTCGCCGTGGAGTAAAGAGTTTGTGCCATTACTTGGCAAAACTCGCAGCCTTGATGAGATAGAGCATGATTTAATACGTGGCAGCGGTAAATACAACGATCCACGTATCCACTTTGCGGTAAATTGCGCGAGTATTGGTTGCCCAGCGCTTCGAGAAGAAGCGTATACCGCCACTGATTTAGAGAGCCAATTGCAAGAGCAAACGGTGCGCTTTTTATCAGATATGACACGTAATATGGCTCAAGAAAATACGCTAAGCGTGTCTTCAATATTTAAGTGGTACGGCGATGACTTTGAAAAAGGCTTTAGAGGTGCAAACACGCTACAGCGGTTTTTCTTGCAATACAGCGATGCACTTAAACTGATACCCGCTCAGCAAAAAGCACTTAAAAATGATGACATGGAAGTTAAATTTTTAGACTACAACTGGGATTTAAATGTTCGCCATTAAGTTTTGGCATACACAGGCGCGATACAGCTTTTGCTGTGTCGCGTTTTGCGTTTGTGCAATCGTAAATTTAGCTGTTTTTTCGAGCACTGCGTTTGCTAATCCCGTTATCAACTCAAAGAGTGAAAGTAATTTAGTAATTAACACACAACAGGGATCTCGCTGGCAACAAGTTCAAACTCTTGGTCGCAATCAAGATGTTTACTTTTATGCATGGGGAGGCGACGCGCAAATAAATGCCTATATTCAATGGGCTGCTCAGCAAGTTAAAACTAAGTACAATATTAACCTAGTGCATGTAAAATTAAGCGATACCAGCGAAGCAGTAAGCCGTGTACTTGCCGAAAAATCAGCAAACAATAACAACCAAGGCAGCGTAGATTTAATGTGGATCAACGGGGCTAACTTTGCCACCATGCGTGAGCACTCTCTGCTTTTAAAAGAATGGGCAAATAAACTCCCCTACTTTGCATTAACCGATCCGGCTAACAACCCTGCTGTAACCTTTGACTTTGGTTTACCTACCAATGGGATGGAGGCTCCATGGGGGCAAGCGTCACTTACATTTTATTACGACAGCATTGCAATAAATGGTAAGGCAAACAATAAATTGCCTACTACATTAAACGAATTATTAAACTGGAGCGCGCAAAACCCTGGTCGCTTTAGTTACCCAAAGCCGCCTGACTTTTTAGGTATGAGCTTTTTAAAATACGCCTTAGTTGTACTGCATCAGCAAAGCAGCGAAAATATTAAAGCGCAGCTAAACCAACCAGCTACAACTAAAAATACAGCGCAAGTGTTAAACCCACTGTGGGACTTTTTAGATAAATTACACCCAACTCTTTGGCGTGGTGGCACTCATTTTATGCAAAGTGGTGCTCAAATGCGCCGCTTAGTAGACGATACAGAGTTGAGTTTAGCCTTTACTTTCTCTGCACCTGAAGTACCCGCAGCTGTAAAACGCTATGATTTACCAAACAGCATTCGCAGTTATGCAATGAGTGATGGCAGTTTAAGTAATACTCATTTTGTGGCAATCCCTTACAATGCAAGCCACCAGCAAAGTGCGCAATTAGTGGCTAATTTTTTACTCAGCCCTGAGGCGCAAGCTGAAAAACAAAAAGCGCATATATGGGGCGATAAAAGCGTACTTATCCAATCAACGTTAACGCCCGATCAACAAGCCTTATTTAAAACAGCTAAACCGCACCCAAGTGCACTACCTTTAAACAGTATTAAACGCACATTGAGTGAACCTCATCCAAGCTGGGTAAACGCCATTATGCAAGGTTGGCAAACCCGTTATGGAGTAAGCCAATGAGCGTTATTTCAAAAAGTGTACCAGTAAATACCAAAGCAACAACGCAGTGCAGCAGCGATATGTTTACGCGCATTGTAAAATTTAGCCCGCGATTTTTACTCGCTCTGCTTATATTACCCGTACTTGGTGGCTTAATTAGCGTATTGCTGCCTGCCTTTGGTTATGCGCCCGTACTTGAGCAAACAACATTTAGCTTGCAAGGTTTTAATGCCCTTTGGCAAACACCTGGCCTTACCCAAATGGTTACCTTAAGCGTTGCAACGGGCTTAATAAGTACTTTGCTTGCATTTATCATTACCTTAATGATTTTAGCTGCGTTTTTTAATAGCCCGTGGCTTAACCGAATTCAGCGTTTATTGAGCCCTATATTAGTTATACCTCATGCCGCCGCGGCTATTGCAGTAGGGTTTTTAATTGCCCCTTCAGGTATGATTTCACGCTTAGCGTCGCCTTGGTTAAGCGGCTGGGAACTTGCGCCAAACGGCATGTTTCCGCATGATTCGTTTGGTATTAGTATTATTTTAGGCTTAACACTCAAAGAGCTTCCCTTTTTATTATTAATGGCACTGGGCGTACTTGCTCAACCTGAGCTTGGCAAAAAATTACGCCAACAACATAAGGTTGCGCTTAACTTGGGTTATTGCCCAATGACCGCTTTTTTTAAAGTAATACTGCCAAGTCTTTATCCGCTGCTGCGTTTACCCCTTTTAGCCGTGCTTGCCTATGCAAGTGCCAGTGTAGAAATGCCACTCATTTTAGGCCCAAATACACCACCAACATTGGCCGTTGCAATAATGCATTGGTTTAACGATGTTGATTTAAACCTGCGTATTAAAGCCTCAGCAGGTGCTTTATTACAACTAGCTGTTACAGGCGGGTTGTTAGCCCTTTGGCTTGGCGCAGAAAAGGCCGTAAGAGTGCTATTTAGCGACTCTCTCACTAATGGAGTGCGCGAATACGGCGGATTTTATTGGCAAAAAATAACGGTCGTACTCACCGCATTAGTAATTAGCTTTATACTATTGTCGCTTATTGGTTTAGTTATGTGGTCGGTTGCAGGCTTTTGGCGCTTTCCAGATGCAATCCCTGAGCAATTTACACTACTGCATTTTAAAAGTGCGCTAATGCAAATGGGCAATCCGCTTTTTAATACCCTAGCAATCGGTTTAGTAACCACATTATTTGCCATTATTCTTACTTTATTGTGTTTAGAATCAGAGCAATTGAGTGATAAACCTATTTCTCGTTTTACCAGTTTAATTATTTACTTACCGTTATTAGTACCCAGTATTGCCTTTTTATTTGGGCTAGTATGGATACAACAATTGGTAAATAACCAAGCTGCATTTTTTAATGTGGTACTTACGCATTTACTGTTTGTGTTGCCTTATGTGTTTTTGTCACTTGCGAGCAGTTATAGGCGCTTAGATCCTCGTTTTGCTCATGTTGCAGCAAGCCTAGGCGCAGCGCCGTGCAAGGTGTTTTTTAAAGTAAAACTACCTCAGTTGTTTGCCCCTATTTTAATTGCAGCCGCACTGGGCTTAGCTATTAGTTTTGGACAATACCTCCCCACGCTTTTAGCTGGCGGCGGGCGCATAGCCACAATAACAACCGAAGCCGTTACGCTTGCCAATGGCGCAAGCAGACGCACCAGTGCCGTGTACGCTATTATGCAAATGGCGTTGCCGCTTATTGGATTTATACTGGCATGGGGTTTACCTAAATATTTTTTCAAAAGTGCACGTGTTTAAACGCACACATATTTAAAGCACCCATGTTTAACACTATCAGGGTTAAGGTTTTTTAATGCAGTCATCGTTACAGATTAAAAATTGTCAGCTTTATCGCCAAAATGAACTGTTACTTAGCTTAAACGAGCAAGTTAATGGCGGTGAAATTCTGACTATTATGGGCCCATCAGGCAGTGGTAAATCAAGCTTATTAAATTGGCTTACGGGTACTTTACCAAGTAGCTTTAAGGCTAACGGTGAGGTGTGGCTTAATGGTCAAAATATCGACAACACCCCTCCACACTTGCGCCATATTGGAGTGCTTTATCAAGATGCTTTATTGTTTTCGCATTTAACTGTTGCTGGTAACATTGCCTTTGCAATGCCCAAAGGCAATAAAAAACAACGCATTGAAAAAATAGAACACGCGCTTGAGCAAGTAGGTCTTAAAAATATGGGTAATCGTCACCCCGATAACTTATCGGGCGGGCAGCAAGCCCGTGTTGCATTATTACGTATGCTGCTGAGCGAACCTAAAGCCATTTTACTCGACGAACCCTTTAGCAAACTCGACACCCAACTGCGTGTTGATACACGCGAACTCGTATTTAGCCAAATACGCGATCATAAGCTACCTGCAATTATGGTAACTCATGACCATAGCGACGCCGACGCTGCAAGTGGCAAACTAATTACTTTAAGTAGCGCACTTTAAATACATAGCTTTAAACGCATAAGGCAATAAACATGCTAGACAAATTTATCACCCCTGTAATTAAGCCACTTTTAACACCTGTGGTTATGCTTATGCATAAACGCGGCATAACCGCCGATCAGCTAACCGTGGTTGGCTTTTTAGTTGGCTTATTAGCCGTGCCATTACTGGCGTTTGAAATGTGGTACGGCGCATTAGTCGCCATTACTTTAAATCGAATTTTAGATGGACTTGATGGCGCATTAGCACGCTATGCAAACCAAAGTTCAAGCGCGGGTGGCTTTTTAGATATCACACTCGACTTTTTATTTTACGCGGCTATTCCACTTGGCTTTATTTTGGCAAACCCTGAGCAAAACGCGATAGCGGGCTCGTTATTACTTGCCACTTTTATTGGTACGGGCTCCAGCTTTTTAGCTTTTGCGATTGCCGCCGAAAAGTTTAAACTCGAAAAACCGCAATTTAAATACAAAAGCTTTTACTACTTAAACGGCTTAACCGAAGGCACTGAAACAATAGCGCTATTTATTGCATTTTGTATTTGGCCGCAGCACTTTGCGGTTATGGCGAGCATTTTTGCTATTGCGTGTGGCATAACTATTTTTACCCGTATACATGGCGGTTATCACACTCTTAAGCAACAAGAAGCCGGTGCTAACAAAGCAGCTGAAAACGTGCCTAGCAGTGCAAGTTCTGAGGTAATAAATGACTAATGAAGTATGGTGGCGACTCGGCTGCTTTTTTAGCATTTTAATTATAATGATGCTGCTTGAATGGCAAAATCCTGCTCGCCAAGCACCTATTAAAAGCAGTACACGTTGGTTTGCTAATTTTGGGTTAGTGTTTGCATCATCAGTTATTGCGCGCTTAGTGGTCCCTATTGGGTTAACCGCTGTTGCACTTTACAATCAAGAGCACGGCATTGGCTTATTTAATCACATAGCACTACCAAGCTTAGTCACGATTGTATTAAGCATGCTTTTACTCGATATATTAATTTACTGGCAGCATAGATTATTTCATCAAGTGCCTATTTTATGGCGCTTGCACCGTGTACACCATGCCGATGCACACGTAGATACCAGTACAGGGTTGCGCTTTCATCCCATTGAAATTGTACTAAGCATACTTATAAAACTCATTGCAGTAACTGCCCTTGGCGTACCTGCCATTGCGGTACTTATATTTGAAATAGCACTTAATGGTTTAGCATTATTTAACCATGCAAATATACGCCTACCTAATGCCGTTGAAAAACCACTGCGTTTAATATTAATGACGCAAATATTGCATCGAATTCACCATAGCCAAGTGGTTAGTGAAACTAACTCAAACTATGGTTTTAGTGTAATTTGGTGGGATAAATTATTTGGTAGCTACAAAGATAAAGCTAAAAAAACTGATGCAGATATAAATATTGGCTTAAAAGAATACCCTAGCCAAAAGCAAAATGCCTCGTTGTGGGGCTTATTGATCATGCCATTTAAAAATAAGTGAGCATAAACTCACTTATTTAGGATATTAGAGTTGATTTTTAATTTATTTAACCTGAACTCTGGTTAAAAGATTTTCAGTGAAAACAGGGCGAATTTACGCGTCAATAGCGGGCCTATTGCAAGTAAAATCAACGCAGTTAGCGCTGAAAATAGCCGCTCGAGATAGATTTATTATCCAGA
>NZ_PNDU01000087.1:0-4116 GCF_005886635.1 Pseudoalteromonas sp. S558
ATCCTTATCTAATTTAATTGACGCTGAATATGTTGCGCGTTTTAATTTCGTCATTTTTTCACCCAAATTTGTATGCTTATTAGCATAACATTTCTTTCTTAATGGGTGGCCAAAATCACTGTACCACTACAGGGTGTCAGTTTAGTTGATGAGGTAACCGTTGAAAGTGGTTCACTCCCTCGATTTTTAATAAATGGTACTTATTTTAAACAGTAAGTGATCAAGGGGTCCTATTAAAAATGTAGTGAAAATTATGAAGAGGGTGATGTAATGGGTAGTAGCTCAGACTTGATGTGTCATATCCTGTCTGAGCTAACTCATTGGCTTCCTAGTAAATTATCGCAAGTTCATCATTGTTCATCATATTGATTGTAGTAAGTTTTGCATACGCTTAGCATCAGGATGTTGATGCTCAACCATCACACGACATAGCGATTCAGTAAATTCATTTTTAAGAATTGATGTCGCTTTTAGGTCTGGCTTTGTCAGTGCTAATACATCATAGGGATTGGGTGCTAAATGAATATCTTTCCAAATACTTCGATAAAAATCATACTGTAAATGTTCAGGTAATTTATTAGATTCAATGAGCGCTTTCAGAAGCGTTAAATCATTTACAGACCATAAGTGAAGTAGCGTTTGTTCAAGTATTGATCTAGCTTTATATTTATACTCACTAAATTGAATATTAGTATATAGATCAACAGAGAACTTTTCCCATACCTCCTTTGGCAAATGTGTCTTTAAGTTGGCGACTTGCTCTATTATCCAAACTATTCCTACGTAGCACCCCTTAAGATCCATTAGATCTTTGATTGTATAAAACCAGGTTTCTAATTGATTCGATTGTGAACTGCTATAACCTTCAACCTCAAGTGTTCCTTTCAAAAAACCGAAATAAACAGCAGTATTGTCAGATGGAAATTTAAATACTTTACTGGCCGTTTTAATTATAGCTTGCTGGGCCTCTACGCGTTCTGGTTTTGAAAGGTGGCAGCTCAAGCGTGCTAAACTAAAATACGCTGACCAAATCCATTGAGGGAATATTTTTGATACTTCTTTAAGTAATATATTAAATAACTCTAAGGTTAAATTTTCTGGTGACTTCATTAAAAAACTTAAAATATCCTGAATCGGGTCTGCACCATATTCTGCATTAGTCCACCTTCTTCGACCCGTATTTACGGAAGGTAATAACTCAACTGCGGTCTCAAGCTCGTTTGCAACTAAATACAGCTTAATTAACGCACAGCGATCATCTAGCGTTTTTTGATATTTTTTTAGTTTTGCAGCTTTTAAAACCGCTTCGATAAGTTGTTTATCTTGCCAATGGTTAGTGGTTAATTGCAATAACAAAGCAGTTGTTGTACAAGCTTTTATTGCTGCTTTAATATCAGACACTTCACCTAAATAAGGCAACGGTTTTGCTTTAGCTTCTTTCTGAGCAATTGTAATAAAAGGGTTTTCTGCACGGTCTCCTCGCCGATAACAAGGAACCCATTCCCTTGTTGCCGTTGTCTCTCCTAGATACCCAAGAATACGGGCAGCATTGTGTAAATTATCATGTAAAACCCAGTGCGCAATAAAAAGAGTCAGCGGTTCAGACTCTTCCACATCAATAAAGAACCTTTCGGCCTTGGCAAGTAGGTCGGGAGTTAAAAAAGGCAAAAGGCTTTCTGTGTAAGTACCATATTGATCCCCTTGTGGATAGCCTCGTTTCAAATAGGGTAAAACTCTTTCAGGTTGACGTCGCGATAAACGCGAAGCACCTATCACTAATGCTTCTTCATGATGCCAATCAAGCTCTTCATAAAATCGATTCAACTGCTCGTCTGGTAGGCAAAGTTCGCAACCGAGTAAAAAGCGATTATAGGCACGAGTGTAATATTTATTTTCTTTATCTTCTTGAACCATTCTTAATGCCACTTCAGCAGACATATCTTTGCCAGCCATGATGGCATTCGCTAGTTCATCATCTGCAGAAACTTTTTTAAGGGGTTTGCTATCAATATAATTATTGATAGCTTTAAGAGGGTCATCAACACCTGACCAAACTAATCCAATCGATTCAATAATGGGTTGTAACTCTGAAATTGGTTTTTCTAAGCAATGAAACTCGGCCACTTGCAAGGCAACCATGGCTCGTTGTTCTAAGTCCTTATCGTATATGTTGTCTGCAAGTTTTTTTGCAATATCAAGCCAGCCATCGTGCCTTAATCGACTTGCCGCTCTTGCTGCGGCAACTTGCGCTGTAAACGTGCCAAAAGAACGAACATCTTTCTCTGCACGATGGCGAGAAAGTCTTAGTAATCCTTTAAAACTAACTTGTACTGCTGGATGGCTACTTTCCAAATCAATCTCAGTAAACCCTTTAATAGCGTTAGCGAATGCAGAAGCTTCCTCTCCTCCATCTTGGATCATTGGTCGATATGCCCCGACTCTTGCTAACTCCATGAGCGCTTGTTCTTTAACATCTCCCTCTGGCAATCCAGAAACAACATTGGCCCATGTTTCAGACAAGGTTTCTCGATAGTAGGAATTCACCTTATGTACTAAGGGTAATGCCTCAATATGTAAGCCAAGTCGGCATCGTTCATTGATCACATCAATCAATAAACCATCATAATTTTGATATTGATTACGGTAAATAACATCATCGTCAGGCAGTAAGGCACAAACGTCTCTAGCCCAAGTCAATTTTATCTTATGATAGATATGTGAAGTGTCAACAGAACCAATTGCAACATTTTCACGAAGAGCGACCGTAAATAAAGTCAATAGGGAGCGGTCTCCACCCAATTTTATGTGTTGTATTTCAAGAATAATAACACTAAGTAAATACTGTAACTCATTAAGGTCTTGCAAAGCAGTAATTGCGCCGTTTACATTACCTTGTTTTATGTTATCAAGTGCGAGTAAAAAAGGCTTACAGCCTTCTTCTTTTTTTGTACTTAGTAACTCTTCAGAAAATTTATACCAATTAAAGTTAATTGAATCCAAAACTCATTTCCTTATTGAAGTTTTAATATGATACTGAATATGTAATTACGTAAATAATTGTACAGCTTTTGGGTCTGTGAAGGTATGATAATTTTTGCTGTATGAGGGAAATAAGTAGCAGCGTATCCTGTTGTTTGATCCGGCGGATCAACACAAAAAAGGAGTGAGCCGCATGAATGGTCATAATATATCTGTTCTGCATAAACCCGAGTAAAAAAGACTTTTTATTACAAATTTTAAAATAATAGACCCAGCAGTTATTCATAATTTTCCTGCTGAAAACAGGGCTATTTACGCGCATCGAATTCGATATGTTTTTTGAAAATGCGACCTAGAACAACAAAAAACAAAGGCTATGGTAGTAGGGTCGTAATAATTCCCAGTTAATGAATTGGTTGAATATTAGAAAGCTGTAATAAAAATACACTATGTTACAAGGGATTTATAATGTTAAGAGAGCATTTAAAAACAAAAGATTACTATAACGATAGAATTGAATTCAGATTAAAAGCTATTGAAAAAAAGGTAAGTAAAATTGAATCGGATGGAAAATACACCAATGACGTAAAGATGAGAAATGCTTTTCGACTAGTCAGTGACTCCATGTATTTATTACATCAAAAATATTCACGTGGTGATGAATTATCATCTTTAAAACCCTATCTTATAAAAATTCTAAAGTACCGCCACTGGCAAAAAAACTATGCTGATGCCTTACCAGATAGTGAGCAGGCTGAGCGTGTAGGTTGGGAAGCAATACGTGAAGACTATTTAAAAAGCTTTCTAAAATGGCTAAGTTTTGCTTACTGCCTAGATATGGGAAAAGAGTATTATCTGAATATGTTGTCTTTAATTGCTAATCAAGGTCTTGATTCATTATTTGATAGTATTGCAGTTGAAATAGGGGATGTTGAACGCGAAGTATCCAAAAAATTACTTTTTAAAAAGCGGTTTAGCAAGCTTTATAAAGTTATTGAAAGTGAGCCAGAACAACGCCCTACATTAGTAAAGGCTTATTTAGATGCTTGGTATAAGCTAGAAGGAAGTCCTGATTACCATTTAATGGATACCGATGCCTATATAGGTTACTGGTGTTGGGAGGTTGCTTTAGTCGTT
>NZ_PNDU01000088.1:0-32798 GCF_005886635.1 Pseudoalteromonas sp. S558
GAAAGATCAACAGACCCTAGCCAATTTCACCACTAATGGCGTATTTTAAAACCCAATTTTTTATCGGTCCGGTATTATTAGCCATTTTTAAAAACTGGCTACGTGCCCATTTAAGTGGCGTAATTTGATTAGAAAACCCAAAGTAACACGCATCCATCATGCTCATCATTAATAAATTAGCCCTACGGCGAGCTCGTTCGTATTCTTTAAGTTTTAGCGGGCAACCTATATCTCCTGCTTCATTTAAAGCCTCAGCAAGTGCCACTACGTCCTGAAAACCTAAATTAACGCCCTGCCCTGCAAGTGGGTTAATTGTATGTGCCGCATCGCCCACTAAAACCAAGCGCCCTTGCGAATAATTGTTTGCATGTTGTCGAGTAAGCGGAAATATCGCATGGCTTTGTACTTCAAAATCCCCAGCAAGCTCAGGGAATTTACTCAATATGTGGGTTTTCAACTGAGCTGAGTTTAGCCCTTTAAACGCTTGCAGTGTGTTGGCATCGTCGTACCAAATTAAATTAGCGTATGGTGCCTGCATTGGTAAAAAGGCTAACGGCCCACTTGGCGTAAACTGTTGCCATGTTTTAATTTGTTGCGGTGCATCGAGTTTAATTAACACCCCCATGCAATGCTGCTGATACTCCCAGCCAGTCATACCTATATTTGCTTTGCTTCGAAGTTGCGACTGCCCGCCATCGGCTGCAATCACTAAATCGGCTGTATAACTCTGCTTGTCATAAATAAGCGTAATTAAATCTGCCGTTTGCTCTATTTTGGCTATTGGTGCTGCTTGCTCTATAACCTCGATATTATATTGTGAAAATTGCTGCCACAAACTCGCTTGAATTAAATTATTTTCAATCAAGTGGCCTAAATGGGTCGTATTTATATCGGCGCAATCAAATAACAAATTGTCGCCACCGCGCTCAAATGCTTCTAATTGTTGATAAGGCGCTATGCGGTTTTGCCTTAAAAGCGCCATTGCCCCTAATTCATCAAGTAAATTTTCTGAAAAACGATTAATAGCCGACACTCTAATATCCACCTTATCGCTACTAAGAATTTGCGATGGGTCTATTAGGTGTTTTTCAATTATACGTACGCCAAAGCCTTGCTGAGCCAACTTTATCGCCATAGCCGCGCCAACCATGCCCCCGCCAACCACTATCACATTATTTTTGGTCATGTTTTTCATCATTTTATTATTACTTGAGTCTGTTTTGATTGTATCAAAATTAATTTGTTTTATACCAGAGGATATCCCTAACAGCTGATTAAACTCGCCCTGTATTGATTTGAGATCACAAACATGAAAACTATACTTGGATCTGGGCGGGTATCCAGCTAAAATACGCGTCCTTTAAGTGAGCATGCTTGCTCCTTAATCCTGTTTTAAGCACATTTTTGTGCCACTATCGAATTGAACACGAGGCTATATTTCAATGAGTAAAAAGCTGCATATTAAAACCTGGGGTTGTCAGATGAACGAATACGACTCTCAGAAAATGGCTGAACTTTTAGATGCGACCAACGGCTATCAGCTAACTGACGATGCAACAGATGCCGACGTAATCTTACTCAACACCTGTTCAATTCGTGAAAAAGCACAAGAAAAAGTATTTCACCAATTAGGCCGTTGGAAGTTGTTAAAAGACGACAAGCCAGACTTAATAATTGGTGTAGGTGGTTGTGTTGCCTCACAAGAAGGTGACTCTATTCGCCAACGCGCCCCGTTTGTAGATGTTATTTTTGGCCCGCAAACGCTACACCGTTTACCAGAAATGATTAAACAAGTGCAAGGCGATAAAGGCTCATCGGTTGTTGATATTTCATTCCCAGAGATTGAAAAGTTTGACCGCCTGCCAGAGCCAAAAGCGGATGGCCCATCTGCCTTTGTATCAATAATGGAAGGCTGTTCTAAATACTGTACTTTTTGTGTTGTACCGTATACTCGCGGCGAAGAAGTTAGCCGCCCAGTCGATGACGTATTACTTGAAATTGCACAGCTTGCTGAGCAAAACGTACGTGAAGTAAACCTGCTAGGTCAAAACGTAAACGCCTACCGCGGGGACACGCACGATGGCGAAATATGTTATTTCTCAGATTTAATTCGTTTAATAGCTGCTATTGATGGTATTGACCGCATTCGTTACACCACATCGCATCCGGTAGAATTTACGCCAGACATCATTGACGTTTACGCCGATGTACCTGAGCTTGTAGATCATTTACACCTACCAGTACAAAGTGGTTCAGACCGTATATTAAACTTAATGAAACGTGGCCATACGGCAATTGAATACAAATCGACAATTCGTAAGTTACGTAAAATTCGTCCTAACTTAAGCATGTCGTCAGATTTCATTATTGGTTTCCCAGGCGAAAGTAAAGGAGACTTTGAAGCAACTATGAAGCTTATTAGCGACATTGGTTTTGATATGAGCTTTAGCTTTATTTACAGTGCACGCCCAGGTACACCAGCGGCAGATTTGCCAGATGATGTAACAGAGCAAGAGAAAAAAGAACGCTTATACTTATTACAAAATCGTATTACACAAATGGCGCAACAAATTAGCCGTCAAATGTTCGATACAGAGCAACGTATACTTGTTGAAGGTCCTTCAAAAAAGAACCCAATGGAATTACGTGGCCGTACCGAAAACAACCGTGTAGTAAATTTTGTTGGCCCGCACACGGTGATCGGACAGTTTGTTGACGTACGTATTACCGAAGCACTACCTAACTCTTTACGTGGTGACTTAATTCGTACAGAATCAGAAATGAACTTACGACGTGAAATCGCGCCTTCAGCTATTTTAACTAAAGCTGCAGCTGCAGAGCCAAAACCAGACACTGTTAACGAAATTGGCGTAGCTACTTTCGTTCCTTAGTCAAAATTATTAGCGCCAGTTAACACTGGCGCAGTACGATAGGAAGCAATTTTGAGTAATCAGTTAAAAACATTAGAGATTTATTTAGAACCTGCCGATAACAAACGCCTTTCTTCTTTATGTGGCCCGTTTGACGAAAACATCAAACAAATTGAACGCCACCTGGCTGTTGAAATAATTCACCGTGACAACTTTTTTAAAGTAACCGGTAAACTACACAACTGCGCCGGCGCTGTAGAAATCTTAAAAAACCTTTATGTTGATACTCAGCCAGTGCGTGGTGTTTTAGGCGAAATAGAACCCGATGCCGTTCATTTAGCTATTACCGAATCAAAAGCCCTAGAGCAAGATGCATCAAGCAGCGCTTACGGCAAAGAAATGGTGATTAAAACGCGCCGTGGTGTTATTAAACCACGTAACGATAACCAAGGTGTTTATGTGGCTAATATTTTAAACCACGACATTACCTTTGGTATTGGCCCTGCTGGTACTGGTAAAACCTACCTTGCTGTTGCTGCCGCCGTTGACGCCCTAGAGCGCCAAGAAATTCGCCGCATATTATTAACGCGCCCCGCTGTAGAGGCAGGCGAAAAGCTTGGCTTTTTACCTGGTGACTTAAGCCAAAAAATAGACCCATATCTGCGCCCGCTTTACGACGCTTTGTTTGAAATGCTAGGTTTTGAAAAAGTAGAAAAGCTCATCGAAAAAAATATTATTGAAGTCGCACCGCTTGCTTACATGCGCGGACGTACTTTAAACGACGCCTTTATTATTTTAGATGAAAGCCAAAATACCACCGCTGAGCAAATGAAAATGTTTTTAACCCGTATCGGGTTTAACTCAAAAGCGGTTATTACGGGTGATATAACACAGGTCGATTTACCTCGTGGTACACGTTCAGGCCTTCGCCATGCAATTGAAGTGCTTGATGGTGTAAACGAAATTAGCTTTAACTACTTTAAGGCTCACGATGTAGTACGCCACCCTGTTGTAGCGCGCATAGTTGAAGCCTACGAGCGTAACGACGAAAGCGAGCGACTAAAGCGCATTGAAAAGCAAAATGCAAAAGACGCACTTGCCGCTCAACAACTGTCTACAAAAGAGTAATGCCTTGACAACAGAACTTGATTTACAAATAGCCTGTGAGTTTGACAACCTCCCAAGCGAAGCACAATTTGCACTGTGGGCCGACAAAGCCCTTAGCCAATACCGTGACGAGTCAGAGCTCAGCATCGTTATTAGCGACGAAGCGCAATCGCAACAACTTAATAACGACTATCGCGGTAAAAACAAACCGACCAACGTATTGTCGTTCGAATTTGAAGCACCACCGGGAATCGATATTCCCTTGGTTGGTGATTTAATTATTTGCCCAGCCATTGTATTAGCTGAAGCAATTGAGCAAGAGAAGTCATTTCATGATCACTTTGCGCATATGGTTATTCATGGATGCTTGCATTTACTTGGATTTGACCATATAAAGAGTAAAGATGCTTTTGAGATGGAAAGCATCGAAAAGCAATTACTTGCAGAGCTAAACATAGCAGACCCATATCGGGACGATATTTAAATTAACGGAGCAATTAGACGCAATGAGCGACGGTAACTCGCAATCTAGCCAGGGTTCTTCTGGCAAAACGTGGTTGGGCAGAATAGCCCAAATGTTGCAAGGGGAACCCCAGAATAGAGAAGAGCTGGTCGAAGTAATTGCCGATGCGCAAGAACGAGACGTAATCGATCCAGAAACAAAAGAGATGATAGAAGGTGTGCTTGGTGTTTCCAAGCTTAAAGTGCGAGACATTATGGTTCCGCGCTCACAAATGATTACTCTTGAGATCGACAGCCCGCTTGAAGAGCTAATTCCAATGATGGTCGATTCAACTCACTCACGCTTTCCGGTGGTGATTGAAGACAAAGACCATGTAGAAGGGATTTTACTTGCTAAAGATCTATTACCACTGATCTTAAATAAAGACGAGCTACTCCCTTCGCTGCGTGATTATTTACGTCCAGCTATGGTAGTGCCTGAAAGTAAACGTGTTGATACACTGCTTAACGAGTTTCGTCAGCAACGCTACCATATGGCGATTGTAATTGATGAGTACGGCGGCGTATCGGGTTTAGTGACAATTGAAGATATTCTTGAAATAATTGTTGGCGAAATAGAAGATGAGCACGACGAAGAAGAAGATCAACAAGATATTCGTCGCCTCGCTAAACATGTTCACGTTGTACAAGCACTTACGCCTGTTGATGACTTTAACGAGCATTTTAAAACAGGTTACAGTACCGATGAAGCCGATACTATAGGTGGCACTGTACTGCATGCATTTGGTCATATGCCAAGTCGTGGTGAAACAATTGACATAGAAGGTTACCAATTTAAAGTAACCAACGCCGACAATCGCCGTATATTGCAACTGCAAGTCACCGTTCCTAAGGCTGATGATAACGACAGTGAAGAAACTGCTAACTAGACTTACCCTGCTAGCAAAAGATAAAAAAGCATGGCTCGCATTTATTGCGGGCCTTGTTTTAACTTTTGGCTATGCCCCTTTTGAAATTTGGCCCATTGTATTTTTAAGCCTTGCTGCCATAATTTTTTGCGTTAATCCCAATAATACCGGTAAAGCACACGCAAAAACCGCTGCTAAATATGGTTTTATATTTGGCCTAGGCTGGTTTGGCGCGGGCATTAGCTGGGTACATGTATCTATTGCTACCTTTGGCGGCATGCCCCTTATAGCATCACTGTCGTTAATGGCCTTTCTGTGTTCATACTTAGCGTTATTTCCAGCACTCGCCTTTTATTTAGCGTCTCGCTTTGCCAGCGGTCCGAAAAGTTTTGGTGCGCTGCTTATTACCAGTTTTGCGATTAGCGAATATTTACGTAGTACACTGCTCACTGGTTTCCCGTGGTTAAGTTTTGGCTATACACAAACTGACGGACCACTTAGGCTATTAGCCTCTTATATTGGCGAGTTTGGCCTGACTCTTGTGTGTATTATCATTGGTTTTGCGCTTTATCGTGCAACTCAAAAAGATTTTAAAACCCCTGTAGTTACCGCGATTACCTTTGCCCTTATTTTTACAGCAGCACTTACCACAGGGTCGGTGCAATATTCAGGTAAAAGCATGTCAACTTTACTGGTGCAAGGTAATATAAAACAACACCTGCGCTTTGAGCCAAGTGAGTTTTGGACCACCATGAGCAAATACCAAGACATGACGCGTCCACATTGGGATGCCGACTTAATAGTCTGGCCAGAAGCCGCAGTGCCTGAAATAGAAATGCTTGCTGACTCCTACCTAGCAGGACTCGACAGCGCCGCCTCGTTTAATAAAACCGCCCTTGTAACCGGCATTGTTGACTACCAGCGAGACACCAAAAACATATTCAATACGCTTATTGTGGTTGGTAATAAAGAACGCGGCGACGAGCACGGCCATTACCGCTACCTCGATAAAAACCGTTATCAAAAACACCAATTATTACCGATTGGCGAATTTGTGCCATTTCAAGACTTTTTGCGCCCTATTGCCCCATTATTCGATTTACCTATGTCGTCCTTTACGCGTGGCGACAAAGTGCAAAACAACTTGCGCGCCAATGGCTATAACTTACTCCCTGCTATTTGCTACGAAATAGTATTTGCCGACTTAGTACGCGGTAATTACAAAAGCGATTCCGACCTACTATTTACTGTCAGTAACGATGCTTGGTTTGGCGACTCTATTGGGCCTTTGCAACACATGCAAATAGCCCGCATGCGGGCGCTCGAACTACAACGCCCTCTAGTGCGAGTTACCAACAATGGGGTAAGCGCCGTATACGACCCCATAAGCCACACACAACAAACCATGCCTCAGTTTGAAGCTATTATATTAAAAGCCAACATTAAGCTTATACAAGGCGACAGCGTATACAGCCAATACGGTAACATGTTTGTGTGGGGATTTGTGGTGTTATTAGGGATTGGTGTATTTGGAGTTAGGTTAAGGAAGTAAATTGAAGTTTATAGTTGGGTTTCGCTTCGCTCTTCCCAACCTACGTCAATTTACTTTTTAATCCAGCCTATACTTAAAATATAACGAGTACCTTGTTCTATTTTTAATACTTGATGCTGCTCAATATCGGGCCTGAAAAGTTTAACTCGGCTGTAATTTATAATTGGATTTCCACAAATAAACTCACCACCTTTTGCGGCATGCTTCAACACAATATTGAGCCTAAAATGTCTGCCAGTTTTAACTTCATCAGTATGCGGCTTTATTTCACTCCCTTGTGGGAATTTAATTAAGTAAGCATCAAATTTTAAAGGGAATAGTATGCGGCACAATAACATTTTATCGTAGCCCGACTCTTGTCGCCCTTGCTGCCAACTAAATAATTTTCTTGCCATAACTACACTTTCACTCGTTCTAAAAATCCTTTTAAAAATGTTAAAACCACTTAAACTTTAATTCTGCAGAGTGTACTCTGCTCGCCTGCGGTCTTAATAGATTGCAGTGAATATCAATATAGCTACTCTTATTTGGTTCTATAAATATGTCCTCGCTTTTACCTAAACAATTACCAACAAATTTGCCGTTCTCATCAAATGTAGAAGCAATAACTCCACTAGCATATATGCTTTCGTTGGTTATATTTTTTAGCTCTGCGGTTATTCTTACACGCCCATTTTCTTTAAAAATATCAGAGAGAGTAAGTTTGTAATCATTACTTAAATCAGACGTGCTATCTAATACTTTATTAGAAACCAGCTCTTTAAATCCACTATCCACTTCAGCGGCTATTGTTAGCGCGTACACACTAATACCACCTAGAGTTGCAATTACAAACCCTACTCCCCAAAAAAAGCCTTTTATAATGTCATTGAAATTATTATTCATTTAATTCCCTTTTAATTTTTACCACTGAATTTCGTAAATACTATACCCAAAGTAACTCCTTTTCTCTTACCAAGTTTACAGGTTAAAGTTTACCGTTTTAATAAGCTTTTCAACCCATAATACCAACTAAGTGCGGCGGCTGTGCCATGAGTTTCATCTTCAAAGTAACGTTGATTTATAATTAGATTATCGCTTGAGTGTGCTTTTAACTTTTCAACAAATGCTAAACCCCATCGGTAATTTGTTTTACCAATTTCGCCAAACGCTTCGCCGTTATTTGCAAAGGTAAAATACACATTGCCTTTAAGCAGCTTATTTATTAGTTGCTTCTCATCAAAATAACGGTTTAGGAAGTTATTATCCCACAGGTAGGTTGCATCAATAATTAAGTAATCAGTAAATAATGTGTGATTAGTCAAAAGTACATAACTTGCAAATAAACCGCCAAAAGACTCGCCAATTAATACGCGTTTAGTTGATGTGCGGTAATTTTTATTAATGAGTGGAATCAGTTCTTTTTCAAAAAAGGCGCTGTAGTTTGCGGCGTTGCCGATATTTTCAAACCTTTCTAGAAGTTTACCGTTAAATGTCCAATCAACATTGGTTGGGGTAAAGTCACGTTCTCTTATCGCATTTTTACTATTAGGAATGGCGACTATAATTGCTTGTTGTATTTGCTGCTCTAGCCGTTGTGTGCTAAGTGCCTCTACTAGCCCGGCGACAGCTTTTAGATGTGCTTGGTCACCATCGAGCAAGTAAATAACTGGGTATACTTTATTAGAATTTTCATTATAGCTTGGTGGTAAATAAACACTAAAGCTGCGTTGCTCATCTAAAATAATAGACTTAAGCTGGTGGGTTTTAGCTAAAATAATAGGCTCTGAGGCATTCACATTTACTGTAAAAAATAAATATAAAAATATTATTGATAAGACTTTCATACATATCCTTGTATTAATAACAAACGAAGAAGAAGCGTCTGGCCTTCTTTGAACAAGCAAAACACTGCTTTTATTGCTAAGCTACTCCTTAGTTCGTGGCGCTAACTTTTTATATATTGCATCTTTATCGCGTTTACCAATTGCCAGTACATAAACCACAACTTCGTCATCAATAACTTCGTAAGCTAGGCGATATCCTGCCGTACACAATTTTATTTTATAAACATTATCAAAGCCGCGTAGTTTAGAGGCTGGCACATGGGGATTATCTAATCGCTCAGTAAGTTTCTTTTTAAACTGGCTTTTAAGTGGTGACGCAAGTTTTTCCCACTCCTTTAAGGCTGCTGGTAAAAACTTTAACTTATAAGTCATCTATACTAACTTCAACCGCTTGAGATAAATCGCCTCTGCGGCTCTGAACAACTTTCGTTAGTTCATAATCATCCAGTTGTTCCATTAGTAGCTCATACATTGGTGCAGGCACTAAGTAAGCTGCGGGCTTATTATGATTTAATATGGCTATTGCAGCACCATCTGCTTCATTCAAAAGCGCGGTTGGATTTTTTTTAAGTTCTGAAATACTTGCCGAACAATCAGCTAAAACCTGTCTCATAAAACACCTAAAAAGAACTAAATTAAGCTCTAATTTTAGACCTTTTTTTATTTTTAGCTATGCTTTTTTATAATTTCGTCAGTTTTTGTTACTCTTTCACTGTATCTACAACGGTTTCAACATTTACAACTTGATTCAAGTTACCTTTAATAACCACTGTTGCTGATATTTTATCTTGAATGGCTTGTCTGTTTGGATCCCAGTATATCTGCAGGAACCCCAATAACCCCGTAGCAAAACCTGCGCCGTAGCCGCCGTAACGGCCAAAGCAATCGAGCAACCCTAATGGCTCACCATTTAAAGCAACAACACGGATATTGCATGCTTTTTTACCCGGTGTTTGGCCTCGCCAAAGTAAGGAGAACAACGTAAAGTAAACTGCAGCCCAGCCAAAGCCTAGTCCTAAATCTTCAATAATGCCTTTGCCCCACTGCAAAATACTGTTTGTGGTTGTTTGTGCTGGTTTTTCTTCTATTAACTGTGCAGCCTTTATTTCGTTATTTTCACTGAGCACTAATAGTTGTAAAAATACAGTAGCAAGTTGTGGGTTTTGTAGGTCGTCCATTTCTGCTAATTTGGGAACTTCCCCTACTAAATTATCAAGTGCGTTTTGTTGGCAAGGTTGCTCACAGCTTTCATCGGCTGTTTGCGTTAAATAAGCATTTACGCGTTGTTTTTCTGCGGGAGTAAGCTCAATTTCATCTTGTATTTTTACGCCCTGAACAGCCAAACTTTGATCTGCGTTATCGTCTTCTAGGTAATCTATGCCAATTGAAAGTACAGTAAGTGCGCTTACAAATAAAAAACCTGCTGCAAAAACTTTTAGGGCTCTGCGCCAAAACGATGACATTTTTGGAAGGTATTGCTGCGCAGTGCCTTTATAAAAAGCCATTGCAGCAACAAATGCTATTAAAGCCGCGCTGAGTTTGGCTGCTAAAAATATCAGTGCAACATCAATAATAATCGCTAGTGCACGCCGAATTGGCGTAGCTAAAGGCAAGCCCAGTAAAGCACTGTCAATTTTAAAGGCGTAGGGGGTAATCACTTCTCTGGTTTCAGAATTTGATAATTCTAATTGTTCTATCTCTTTGGCTTTCATTTATTTTCTTGTTATTAAAATAGGTAACCCGGTTAACTTACGCGTTTTTTATTTTTTGCTCAACATTAACTTTACCCCAATTTACTAAAAGTATCGTCTCGGCCAATGGGATAAAAGGAAATATAAGCCTCAAATTACAAACTTTAGGTTAACATCATTTATAAATGTACCTATTGAACATATATTAATGCTCGAATTTCTTTCATCCTTAAAATTGAATCTGAAAAAAAATTAAATAAGATATCGCTTCGAGGCTCACCTCTTGTTTCATCAGTAGGCAACAGCTATGGTGAATATATTGAGAGCGCTTTGATACAAGAATTAAAACTAGCAAAACTATGGTCTGGCGTTGCAACAAAGCAAGTCTCGGGAAAAGTAATTGAGCAAGACATTGATGTAACAGGTTTCTCTGAAGGCAGTGCGTTTATAAAAGTTAAATTTACTGTATCAGATGGCGATATTACTTTACTTGATAAGGTAATATCTGCCGAACACACTTTCGACTCTTCTTTTCTCGGAGCAATTGCAATACCAAACGGGCAGCGAAGTTATGTAGAATTAGTTCAAAAATTGCTTACGAATCTATACGCTGATGAAGAATTTATAGCTTCAATAAAGTAAATAAATAAACTAAAAAGGAGCTTTATGATTTCATACAGCTCCTTTTTTATATTACATAAATTTATTTACTTTAAAATTACTAAGCGCTCATCAATAGGCTCACTTTTAGGTAAGCGATACCTAAACTCTCTGCGTAATAACATAAAACTAATAACTGCCTGAACAACAACTGTGCTTGCCGATAAATACCACAATTGCGTTAAATTAAAGCCATCCATTTGGCTTAATAAAAGAGCTGGTAAAACAAATAAAATAATCCGCAGTGTAGTACTATAAAGTGAAGGGAGTGTGTTACCGAGAGACTGAAATAGCCCCGAACACGTAAACACTATGCCCGTAGGAATAAAGTTAATACAAATAATTTGTAAAAATGTAGCTGCAACTAAAATAACATTTTGATCATCAGAGAACCCTTGCACTAGTAATTCTGGAATAAAAAAGCAAACTACGCTTAACACTGCCATTAAACTACATGTCATTAGGGCTGACCAAAAAAAGGTTTCTCGGACACGGTCAAATTGCTTTGCACCAAAATTTTGACCCGCGACGGCTGGTGCAGCAAACGCAATTGCCATTGCAGGTAAAAACAATGACTGCATTATGCGAGAACCTAAACCAAAGCCAGCTTGGGCTTCAGGTCCAAAATGTTGAATTAACCAATAAATTAACCCCATATATGCAAACATTAAAAAGAATTCACCTCCTGCGGGTAATCCAATCCCTAATAAGCGCTTTATAATAGCGCTATCTACGCGCCATAAACTGACTTTAAAGGTAACGAACTTTTCAGCCTTAACAAAGTATACGCATAGCATTACTACCGCAACAACTACCGAAATAGTACTTGCCAACCCAGCTCCGGCTATACCCATTGGAAAGTCAGTTCCCCAACCTATAATTAAAATAGGAGATAAAATAATATTGACGATAATAGACAAGGTTTGAATCAACATAGTTGGCTTAACAATACCGGCTCCTCTTAACGCAGCACTAACTGCAACTAAAGGAAACTGCAATGCCATACCCGGCAAAAACCAATGCAAATAACGTTGTCCCGCTTCAATTGTTGCAAGGTCTGTTGAAATGCTAGTTAAGTATGTATCAGACCCTAAATAACCTAAAAACATGACAACCAAGGCCATTAAGCTAGCCAGCATCATACTTTGATTAAACACTGCATTTGCATCTTTGCCATCTTTTCGACCCGCTGCATGAGAAATCAACGCGGTTGTTCCCACATTAAGAATTTGCGTGAGTGCAAAAATTAAAAACATTGCATTACCCGCTAAGCTGAGTCCTGCTAAAGCATTTCCACCTAAATTACCTACAAAATATAAATCAACTAAAAAATACAATGTTTGAATTATCATTCCTATCATCATAGGAATAGCCATTTTGATTAAATGCTTCGGTATGGAGCCACGAGTTAGATCATGCATATTATTATCTTAACCATTAATAAGAATAGTTATCATAACAAGTTGCGTGCAATTAAGCATACTTTTAATAGTTATGGAAAGGTGTTTTATATAGCGTGAATTTCATACTACAACTTTGCTATACTGGCGGTAAGTCTTCATTAAAAGATTCATTATGATTCCTTCAACATACCCTCTTTTTTGGCGAGATAACGCCCTACCTTATGTAGAACTAAGGCAAGTTTTGGATGGTCGAAAAGTAACTTACGCCGCCCATTCTCATGCTCAGTGGTCAATTGGTGCTATTTTAGAGGGCCAAAGTGAATTTATTTGTGAAGACAAACTTTACCAAATAGATAAAGGCACTTTAGTGCTAATGAACCCCGATGCTGTACACGCATGCAACCCCAACCAAAACTCGCCCTGGGCTTATTATATGATGCATGTAGATAAAAGTTGGTTAGCTCAATTGCTTGTTAAGTTTAATATAAGGGCAAGTAACCACTGGTGTAATAGCCAACCTGATACATTAACAACCCCTGTATTTTACCAGCAGTTTGTTTTAGTTTGCCGAAACCTTATGTCGAATAAGCTGTCTTCTTTAGAAAAAGAGTCTTTACTTAGCCAGTATTTGATTACGTTATTTGAATACATCGATAGCACTGATATTAAAGAAAATACGTGCCTACCTCCTAATAGGCTGTATAAAGTTGCAAACTACCTCGCCCTTTATTGTCAGGATGACGAACCAATTAAGGTTATTAGCAAAAAATTTGGCTTTAATACTAGCTACTTGATACGTACATTTAAACGCCACTTCAATATGAGTCCACATGCTTATCGGATAAATCTGCGTATACAACTAAGTCAACAAGCGCTTAAGCAAGGCGATGCCATTTCAACGGTGGCTCTAAATGCAGGATTTAGTGATCAAGCTCATTTTCAACGTGTATTTAAACAGCGGGTTGCTGCAACACCAGCACAATATCGACGCTGTATTTAGAATAAAAACACATTAACTTATAATAAAAAAGCAACTCCCGGCAAGTAACACTGCCAATGCTTTATTCATAAAACGTATTTTTGCAGGACTTTGAAAGTACTGCCCTAGCACTATACCTATCCATACCCACACGCTCAGCGACAACCAGCAAATTGGTAAATACACACTGGCAAACGTAAACACTTCAAATAGCTCTGCATTAGGGATGTAAGTCGCAATTCCCGATAGTGATGCTAACCATGCTTTTGGGTTTAGCCATTGCATGATTACCCCAGTAATAAAGGTAGGTGAACTTTTATTACTGTCTGAGTTTAATTCACCATTATCTACAAATAATTGATAACTTAAATAAAGTAAAAAAGTAATACCAGCCCATTGCAATACTTCAGTGATCCATTGCAATTTATCAAGAAGATAGTTTAAACCCCATCCAATAACTAAAAACAAAAAAATAAACCCAAGTGTTGCACCGGTTATAAATATTAAGCCATTTCTTAGCCCATACCGTGCGCTGCTCAATGAAACTAAATTAACTGGCCCTGGCGATAAAGACGCAGCTAATGCAAATAACGACATTGACATAATTAAAGATAAAGTCATGGTTCACTTTCTAATTAATTCAAACTGATGGTGAGTATCTACATTAAATAGAGGCTGGTATTGAACAAAATTGACTTAATCAAATAAAAGTAAGTTATTTCGCGCATATCAATACTAGTTTTTAATTTTCAGCATTGTGAACTATTAATATTTTTAGTCGTATCAATAAAGTGTTAATTCATTAGGATCGACCATGACCACTAAACAGCTTTCGTCACTGTTTGTATTTAACTTAGTCTTAGCGACAAGCGAGGCCAATGCAAATCAACAATGGTATGTTATTAACGACTCTGTAATGGGCGGCGTATCTAATAGCCAAGTAACAAAAACACAAGATAGCTTGCTGTTTACAGGCAATGTTTCGCTTGCTAATAATGGCGGTTTTGCATCAATACGTACCGAAATTGACACACAAAGTCAAAATACTAAAGGTATAACGCTGCGTGTTAAAGGTGATGGGCAAACTTATCAGCTCAGACTCAGGACCACAGATTATCTTGATGGTGCAGCGTACACACACTCATTTAAAACGGTAAAAAACGAGTGGGTAAATATTAATTTTATCCCGAGCGATTTTACGCTAACCTTTCGCGGAAGAGTGCTAGATCAACAACCTACTATTGATTTTAACGATATAAAGCAGCTTGGCTTTATGATTGCGGGTAAGCAAGAAGGTAAATTTAAACTTGAAGTGAGTAAAATTCAGTTTAGGCCCTAGTCCACCAGCATATTATAAGAGACTAAATAGTATAGTCATCGCCTCGCCTTCTCATTTCGTTAATTATCAGCTCAACCATTTGTTGCTTTAGTGCAGCTTGCTGTGTTTTTAACTCACCTAGTTGCAGCTCTAACATATTTATTTGCTGCTGTTGTTGCTCGTTTTTATATTTTTTAGAACCCATATGCTCGGTATCTATAGTCAAACGGGCATCGTCTTTATCTTGTTCATATGCGCTACTATCTATGATTAAGCTACGTTGTAGCGGGCTCTGTTTAAGCTTGTTAATTTGCTCCTGTAATGCAACAACCTGCTGCGTGAAGTACTTATATGCTTTTTCTAGATTTTTATACTGATCACTAAATGTTGCATTATCTTCACTGTACTTTTGCACCTTAGCGTCTAAAAATTCTGATAAAACATACTCAGGTTCTTCTTCAGGGACTTCTTCAGACGTGTCTTCAGCACGTTGCTGTTCTAATTGTATTAAAGGCTGGTTGCTGTAGTTGTATGCTTGATGTTGAATGGGTGCGGGTGAAATTTTCATTATTTTATCCCTAAAATAGCTTTGTCACATTTATACCAATTTTATTAAAAACGTAATCATTCTATCGTATTAAATAGCTCACTTACTGCGTTAAAAATCATTCATATAGAATAACTATATGTCGTAATTTTTGCCTTGTTACTGAGCTATTTTATTAGCGCTATAATAGATCACTAATTTAATGCAATTGGTATTATAACTATCGACCTCGTATTAAAATCCTTGAGTAAATTTTAACGTGAACTAAAAGCAAAAAGCCCCACTTTATTAAAGTAGGGCTTTAGCAATTAATTACTTCAAATCAAGTTACGACTCAATTGCCAGTAACTCTACTTCAAAAATAAGTACTGAGGCAGGAGGAATACTCCCCACACGTTTTTCGCCGTATGCTAATTGGTGCGGTACATAAAAAGTATATTTATCGCCAGGGCTCATTAGCTGTAAGCCTTCTGTCCACCCTTTAATCACTTGGTGCAACCCAAAACTAATCGGTGTTTTACGCTCTACTGAACTGTCAAACACAGTGCCATCGATTAATGTGCCATGATAATGCACGTTAACCATGCTTGTTGACGTTGGTTTATTTACGCCTTCACCTTTGTGCACTACTTTGTATTGCAAGCCAGAAGCGGTTTCAACTACCCCTTCTACTTTTGCGTTAGCCGCTAAATAGTCAGCGCCTATTTGTGCATTTATGCCTGCTTGTTGTTTTACTTTTTTACTATTTTGAAATATTAAAAAACAAAAAATAGCGATTACCACCGCCAAAATTATATTGATCATCATTAACCTTTTTCGTTGCCTAGCTTTTCATTATCTAGCTCTTCGTCTTTTTCATCATCGCCGTTTACTATGTCGGCAATCTCTTTTAGGCGAGCAAGCGCAATACCGTTTACTGAGTTTTCTGGATACTGGTCATCAATAATATCGCCTGCTTCTATATCCATTAGTAAGTTAAGCGCTTGATCAACAGTTTCTACCGCGTAAATATTAAATTTACCACTTTCTACTGCGTTGAGTATTTCATCATCTAGCACTAAGTTAACTTGGTTTGATTTAGGAATGATAACGCCTTGCGAACCAGTTAAACCACGCATTTTGCACAGTTTAAAAAAGCCTTCTATCTTTTCGTTTACGCCACCAATGGCTTGTACATCACCGTGTTGGTTAATAGAACCTGTAAGCGCGATAGACTGGCTAATAGGCAAACTAGTGATGGATGATATAAGTGCACAAAGCTCAGCTAAAGATGCACTATCGCCATCTATGTAACCATAGCTTTGCTCAATAGCAATGTTTGCACTAAGCGTTAAGCTAAAGTGCTGGGCGTATTTATTGCCTAAATAACCAGTAAGCAACATCACCCCTTTTGAGTGAATTGCTTTGCCAAGCTCGGCTTCACGTTCTACATCAATGACCCCATCAGCGCCGGCATAAACGGTTGCTGTAATACGCGCAGGGGTACCAAATGAAGTGTCACCAATGTGCAGTACCGTTAAGCCATTTACTTTACCAATAGCTTGGCCGTCGGTTGCAATAAGCGTGTGACCTTCTTTTATATCACTTAGCATATTTTCGCTAATTTGACCGGTACGGTATTGCTTGCCTTCAATAGCTTCATCAATATGGTGCGCATCAACTAATGTTTGATTATCTTGCTTGGCGTAGTAACTCGCCTCTGCAACAAGCTCTAGAACATCAGCAAAACGAGCAGATAATTTATTGTGATGCTCTGCTTGTCGATAGCTAAATTTAAGTAACCTCACCATCGCCGCTTGCGTAGTGGTGCATTTTAAAGTTTGCTCGCAATACTCTGTAACTTTGGTAATAAACTGGTACTGTAATTTATCGCTGCTTGGCAGGTAGTAGTCAAAGTCGGCTAATACTCTAAATAGTTCAGCAAATTCTTCGTCGTATTCACCTATGGTGTAGTACAACTCGCGAGAGCCTAATAAAATAATTTTCACATCAAGCGGAATGAGCTGCGGGCGAAGTGTAAAACTCGTCCCGACTGTACTATCTTGATACGGTAAATCATTTTTTATCTGATGCGTTTTTAAACACAATTTCAAACCATCCCACACTTGCGGGTTTGCCATTATTTTTTCGGCGTCCATTATTAAGTAACCGCCATTAGCACGATGCAATGCACCTGGCTGAATTGACCGGTAACTCGTAATTAACGTGCCTTGTGATGTCGCGTATTCAATTTTACCAAATATGTTACCAAAGGTTGGGTTTGGCTCATACACCACTGGCGCTGCATCGTCTTCTTTAAACTCAACTAAAATATTGGGTGCAAAAAAGTCGGTCAGCATGCCTTTGCGGTCAAAGTCTTCTTTGCTTTCTTCACTTTCATCTTCGTCATCTAGCCATTCAAGTACAGCATCGATAATTTCAACGCGTATATCTTTTAAATAACGCAGTACGCCAATGTGTGTGGCGTACTTATGTTCTAAATCTTTTAAAAGTGGTTTAGTGGCTTGCTCTGCAGTCGACTTTTTAAGATTACGAAGTTTTTCTTTTGATTCACGCTTCCAACGCGGCAATTCTATTAACGCTTCTATTAGTGCGTCTTCTAGCTTTTCTATTTTTTCAAAAAACTCTTCGCGTAATGTTTCTTCAAGTTCGCCAAATTCACTGTCGCTTAATTGTTTACCGTCAACAAGTGGTGCAAACCCTACTGAGCTTTTTTCTTCGACTAGTGCAACACTTTGCTCAAGTGCCGCTATTTCTACTGCAGTGATGGCGCTGTCGTAAGCGTCGTTAAATTCGCGATCGATTGATTTTTTCTTGCGTTGATACGCTGGGTTATCGAATGCAGCGGGAAACGTATCGAGCACTTCATCTAAAAATGAGTCGATGTCGTCACTGAGTAGTTTGCTTTGCCCTGCTTGCATAAACAATGCAATGGGCTCTCGGTGATCGGCGTAATTATTTACGTATAACCATTCGTTAGGTGTCGCTCTGTCTTTTGCATGTTGTTTGAGTTTATCTTTTACGAGTGTATAACGCCCATGAGCCGCCTCGCCCATTACGTAAACGTTATAACCAGGTAGGTCCATCCCCAAGGAAAAATCTAGCGCACTTTGGGCACGTTGTTGGCCTATAAAAGTAAGTGGCTCTGGATATGGATTACTCATACACGTGTTTACATGATGAGTCGAAATACTCGGTGCGAGTGCAGATACAGGTAATGGCAGCAATTTTTTCGTCATTCTAACTTCTTTGTTTACCAGCATATTCACTGGCTTTTAAATGTATTAAGTGGCTTAGCGCCACTCAATACTACTATTTAGGGTTGCAAAGCCTTGCGGCTAAACTCTATTGAATCACATTCTATGCAAGGCGTTATTTGCGTCGCGTGATAAATATCGTGGCTATGGTTACAATTCTTACATACTAATGTGCCTATGGCTATCCATTCGCCTACGTGATATACACCATTGTGCTTAAAATCTTGACTTAACGATTGCCATTCAAGCTGTGTTTTATCTTCTATGTGCGATAGTTCAAGCCAAATAGACTCTTTAAGTTCTTGCCATGCAAGTGAATTATAATGAGCCTCGTGCTCTACAAGATGTTCAATGTCGTTCTTTAAATAGCTTTTATAAAGCTCATACCTTTCTTGGCTTAAATCTTTTAGTGCTTGCTCAGATCCAACAAACCCAGAAATCACGTCTTTTACACCATGCTCTTTCACCTCTTTTAGCCAATGGGTAAAACTGCCAAGCCATGTTTTGTAATCAGTCATTTATTACTCCTTCAAATTGCTGTTAAATCATTCTGTAACTTATGTTTTTAGCTAACTACAGTATAAAAAGGCAGGTTAACCTGCACTGAAAGTTACAATTTAATAAAAGCATGTTTTTGACGCTGTGAATAGTGTTTTATTTGGGGTATCCTAACGGCAATTTTTTATTAGTTTGCAAGAAGTCTGGAACCATAGATGCAAGAGCAATATAACCCGCAAGATATAGAGTCAAAAGTACAAAGCTACTGGGAAGAAAACCAGGTATTTAAAGTCACTGAAGATGAGAGCAAAGAAAAGTATTACTGCCTTTCTATGTTCCCTTATCCGAGTGGTCGACTGCATATGGGTCATGTGCGTAACTACACCATTGGTGATGTTGTTTCTCGTTTCCAGCGCCTGCAAGGCAAAAACGTAATGCAACCTATGGGTTGGGATGCGTTTGGTTTACCTGCAGAAAACGCTGCTATTAAAAACAAAACAGCACCAGCAAAATGGACTTACGAGAACATTGACTACATGCGTAACCAACTTAAGCAATTAGGTTTTGGTTATGACTGGGATCGTGAAATTGCAACCTGCCACCCAGAATACTACAAATGGGAACAATGGTTTTTCACTAAGCTTTACGAAAAAGGCCTAGTGTACAAAAAAATGTCGACAGTTAACTGGGATCCAGTGGATCAGACAGTATTGGCAAACGAGCAAGTTATTGACGGTCGCGGTTGGCGTTCAGGCGCTGTGGTTGAGCAAAAAGAAATTCCACAGTGGTTTATTAAAATTACCGACTACGCACAAGAGCTACTTGACGATTTAGATAAGCTTGAAGATTGGCCAGAGCAAGTTAAAACAATGCAGCGCAACTGGATTGGCCGCTCTGAAGGGTGTGACATTGAATTTAAGCGCACCGATAACGACGAAACATTTAGCGTATACACAACTCGTCCAGATACCTTTATGGGTGTTACCTATGTTGCTGTTGCCGGTGGTCACCCTATTGCACAAGAAGCCGCTAAAAATAGCGATGCTATTGCAATGTTTGTTGAAGAATGCAAAAACACCAAAGTTGCCGAAGCAGATATGGCAACAATGGAGAAAAAAGGCATCGCAACAGGCTTTTACGCCACTCACCCATTAACGGGCGAGCAAGTACCAATTTGGGTCGCTAACTTTGTATTAATGCATTATGGCTCAGGCGCTGTAATGGCAGTACCTGCACACGATCAACGCGATTTTGAGTTTGCAACTGCTTATGGTCTTGACATAAAACAAGTCATTGCACCGGTTGAAGGTTCAGACCTTGAAGTAAACCTAAAAGAATCAGCATTTACCGATAAAGGCGTACTTGTAAATTCAGGTGAATTTAACGGCCTTGATTTTGACGCTGGTTTTAAAGCGATTGCCGATAAATTAGAAGCACTCGGTGTTGGTGAGCGTAAAGTAAACTTCCGTCTACGTGACTGGGGTGTTAGCCGCCAACGTTATTGGGGCTCTCCAATCCCAATGCTTAGCGACGAAGAAGGCAAAGAGCTTGCTGCAACAGAAGATATGCTCCCCGTTCGCTTACCAGAAGACGTGGTAATGAACGGTGTAACTTCACCACTTAAAGCAGACCCAGAGTGGGCTAAAACAATAGTCAATGGCGCACCTGCGTTTCACGAAACTGATACGTTTGACACCTTTATGGAATCGTCTTGGTACTACGCCCGCTACTGTAGCCCACGCTACGACGAAGGTATGCTAGACCCAGCTGCTGCTAACTACTGGTTGCCAGTAAATCAATACATTGGTGGTATTGAGCACGCTATTTTACATTTATTGTACTCGCGCTTTTTCCATAAATTATTACGTGACTTTGGTTTAGTTAATTCTGATGAGCCGTTTGACCGCTTACTTTGTCAAGGTATGGTACTTGCTGAAACATTTTATCGTAAAGATGAAAAAGGCGGCGATATTTGGATTTCGCCAAGTGATGTAAATACCGAAACCGACGACAAAGGCCGCGTAACTAAAGCATGGCATAAAGAAGATGGCGAGCCGGTATTCTCATCTGGCATGAGCAAAATGTCTAAATCTAAAAATAACGGTATAGACCCACAACATGTAATTGCCCAGTACGGTGCAGATACAGTGCGTTTATTCATGATGTTTACAGCACCACCAGAGCAAACGCTTGAATGGTCAGACTCGGGTGTTGAAGGCGCGCATCGTTTCTTAAAACGTGTATGGAAATACGCGGTAGACGTTAAAACTGTGGGTTACCAAGCACTTGATAAATCAGCACTCACTAATCCGCAAAAAGTACTTCGTCGCGATTTACATAAAGCGATTGCTAAAGTGACTGACGATGTTGAACGCCGTCAAACCTTTAACACCGCTATTGCAGCTATTATGGAGCTTTCTAATAAATTATTGAAAGCACCGCTTACAGATGCACAAGATGTGGCGATTGCAAACGAAGCGCTTGAAGCGCTTGTGATTATGCTTGCACCTATAACGCCGCATTTATCGCATGAGCTTTGGAAAGAGCTTGGCAAAGAAGGCGAAATTTTAGATGCGCCATGGCCAAAAGTTGATGAGTCGGCACTTGTTGAAGACGAAAAGTTAATTATTGTCCAAGTAAACGGTAAGCTTCGCGCTAAGTTAACAGTTGCAGCAGATGCTACACAAGAGCAAGTAGAAGCCCTTGCGTTTGCTGAATCTAACGTCACTAAATTTACTGATGGCGCAACTATTCGTAAAATCATTTATGTGCCGGGTAAACTACTTAACGTGGTAGCTAACTAACATGGCGGCATTTAACGCCATTAAAAATGGACTAGCCTTAGTGCTAGTCTGTTTTTTGTTATCGAGCTGTGGCTTTCATTTTAAGAAAGCCTCTAGCCTGCCTGATAACTTAAAACAGCTAACACTAGTAGGCGATGATGAAAAGTCGGCCTTGTTCGAAAGCCTTAAAAACGAGCTAAAAGCCAGTAATGTAGAGCTAATACCGTCAGCTTCAGGCAAAGCTCAATTGTATTTACGTCAAGAAACAGTTGAACGTCAAACACTTTCGTTATTTAAAAATGGTCAAGTTGCTGAATACGAACTTGCTTATGGTGTATCGTATATTGTTAAACGCCCAGGCGAAAACGCAATAGAAAAACGCTTCGAGCTTTATCGTAATTATCAAGACGATCCAGATCATGCGTTAGCTAAAGCAAAAGAGCTTGAGCTACTCATTAGCGAAATTCGTGAGCAAGCTAGTCGTCGTATTGTTAGAGAGCTGTCGCAACTCTAATGCGCTGCTACGCAAATCAACTACCGAGCGAATTAAATAAAGGGCTAAAGCCCTTTTATTTAGTATTTGGGGAGGAACCTTTTCAAGAAGCGCAGTGTGTACGGCAAATTCGCGACACGGCTAAAGCGCAAGGCTTTGATGAGGTAATTAAATTTACTTTAATGCAAGGATTTGATTGGCAAGAAATTATAGCTCAGTACCAAAGCATGTCACTGTTTAGCGCACGTACTATTATTGAGCTTGATTTAAACCAACAAAAACCTGGTATTGTTGGCAGTAACACATTTAAAAAAGTTATTGAACTGGTCAATCCCGATACTATTTTAATTATTAAAGGCGCTAAAGCTAGTCAAGAAGTACAGCGCGGTGCGTGGTTTAAAGCTCTCGATAAGCTTGGTGTATTTGTCCCTTGCTACCCACTAACTGGCTCACATGTAAAACGATGGCTTGACGAGCAGTGCCAACGCTTATCGCTTAACATGCAAAACGATGCCAAACTTAGTTTAATAAATGCCACCGAAGGTAATTTATTAGCGTGTTTTCAAGAACTCGAAAAACTCTCGTTATTACACGGCAATGCGCTTATTAATCAGCAGTTAGTCATGCAAGGGCTATTAAATCAGGCCAAGTTCGATATTTTTGATTTAAGCGACGCCCTATTAAATGGCCACGCTAAACAAGCTATTAAAGTATTAAACAAACTGGCCAGTGATAACACCGAAGTGGTGAGCATTTTGTGGGCTATAACCAAAGAACTTACTACACTTATAAATGTGCAACTTGGTTTATTAAATGGCGAGCCTATTGCTAATTTATTTAAACAAAATGCAATTTGGAAAAATCAGCAAGGCCCAGTTCAAAACGCAATAAATCGTTTAAACATGCATACACTTGAACACATAAACAGTGATGTTGCTTTGTTTGATGCCAGTTATAAGCAAGGTAATTTAATTGCACCTTACCAAGCGCTTGCTCATATTTGTATTAAATTTTGCCAGCCGCTCGACATCCCAATGCCTTGCCACACGGTTAATTAAAGGGTGTATGTGAAATGATTGCAATTTATGGTGGCACATTCGACCCTGTCCATTTAGGGCATTTAAATATGGCGCAGCAATGTGTTAAAACATTTAATTTAAATACACTTTATTTTATGCCTTGTGCATTACCTGCCCACAAAGCAGCACCGGGTATTAGTACACAGCACCGTATCAATATGCTAAACGCGGCGATTGAACCTTATCCGTATTTTGATCTCGATTTAAGAGAGCTTAACAGAGCCGGTCCATCCTATTCGTTACTTAGCTTGCAAGAATTGCGTAAAGAACACCCAGCTACGCCTATTTTATTTTTGATTGGTATGGACTCGTTTAACAACCTCGACAAATGGTTTGAGTGGCAAACAATAACGCAGCTATGCCATATCGTCGTGTATCAGCGCCCTGCTCAAGATTGCAGTGTCAATGGTGAACTTAAAAGTTACTTGCAACATGCAAAGGTAGACAAAGTAACGGCACTTGAACAAACTCTCGCTGGGAAACTTTATTTTTTATCCGGTGAAACCCATAATGCAGCCTCGAGTATCATTCGAGAACAGCTTAAAAAAAGTAATAAAAAGAATGAACTATTACCCGATGCAGTGAGTCATTACATACAAATGCATCAGCTCTATCAAATTGATGCTTAAAAACGCCTACCGTGTTAAAATGCGCGCCATTAAATTTTTAAATTGAGACAAAACCTTGGATTCAAAACAATTACTCGCTTTTGCTATGGATAAAATTGACGATATGAAAGCGCGTGACATTATTCATATTGACGTAACAAAGACATCTGACATCACTGACTATATGGTTATTTGTTCAGGCACATCGAAGCGCCACGTACAATCAATTGCCGATCATTTAGCAAAAGAAGCACGTCACGCAGATTCAGAACCTCTAGGTTATGAAGGCGAAAGTGATGGCGAATGGGCACTGGTTGATTTAGGTGACGTGGTTGTTCACGTAATGCAAAGTGAAGCACGTATCTATTACGATCTAGAAAAACTGTGGGGCTAAACCCTTACTCATTTTAGACAATGCTTGGAAGTAATTCGTGAAAATACAAATGATTGCTGTTGGTACAAAAATGCCAGCATGGGTAGAAACGGGATTTGCAGAATATCAGCGCCGTTTCCCTAAAGATATGGCCCTTGAGTTAATTGAAATTCCAGCCGGAAAACGTGGCAAGAATGCGGATATAAAACGTATTTTACACATTGAAGGTGAAAAAACATTAGCGGCTATTCCAAAAGGCAATCGTATTGTTACGTTAGAAGTCACAGGGAAAGCGCTAGATACTCACCAGCTTGCTAAAAACATGGAAAAATGGCAACTCGACGGCCGCGATGTAAGTTTACTTATTGGCGGACCTGAAGGACTTGCTCCAGAGTGCATTGCAGCTTCAGAGCAAAAATGGTCGTTATCTAATTTAACATTACCGCACCCGTTAGTGCGCATTATTGTTGCAGAGAGCCTTTACAGAGGCTGGAGCTTAAATAACAACCATCCTTATCATCGCGAGTAACCTCTTGCCATGCTAAAACAAAGACCCACTATTCGTGACCACTCCGCAGAAGCAAACTTATTTGCTAGGCGTGCATTCGTGGGTTTTGTTTTTGTATTAGGGTTAATGGCTGTACTGCTTTCTAATTTATATACAATTCAAGTAAAAGATCACGATGGCTATCAAACCCGCTCTAACGATAATCGTATTAAAATTATACCTATCCCCCCCAACCGTGGTTTAATTTACGATCGTAATGGTGTTCTCCTTGCTGAAAACAAGCCTGTTTATAACCTTGAAGTGATACCTGAAGAGGTGGATGACTTAGCCAAAGCACTTGTGCAAATAAGTAAATTAATCGCGCTTACTGAGCAAGAAAAAGAAGACTTTTTAGACGATATAAAACATACGCGCCGTTTTAAATCACAGGTTCTTAAAGCCCATTTAGATGAAACTGAAGTCGCTAAATTTTCTGTTAATCAACATAAATTCCCAGGGTTTAGTATTGAAGCACGACTGGCCCGTTATTATTCATTTGGCGATACCCTCACCCATGCTTTAGGCTATGTAGCTAAACTCAATAAAAAAGAGCTCAATCAATTAGAGCAAGAAGGCCGCGATACAAATTACCGTGCCACTCACGATATTGGTAAACTCGGAATAGAGAAATACTACGAAGAAACACTCCATGGTAACGTTGGCTCGCAACGCGTAGAAGTTAACAATCGTGGACGAATTATCCGCACGCTAAGTATAACCCCCCCACAACCAGGTAGCGATTTGGTGCTTACCCTCGATGTCGGCTTACAGCAAATAGCGCAACATGCACTTAAAGATATGCGTGGTGCTGTAGTGGTGATGGACGCTAAAGATGGCGGCGTACTGGCACTTTATTCAAACCCAAGTTACGACCCTAATTTATTTGTGCATGGCATTAGCAGCAAAAATTACAAAGCGTTACTTAATCAAGACAGTCCATTAATAAACCGTACTACGCAAGGTCGTTATGCACCCGCCTCTACGGTAAAACCTTTAATGGCAGTATTAGCGCTTGAAGAAAACATCGTAAACGAAACAACATCAATGTGGGATCCTGGTTTTTTTCAAATTCCTAATGTGGATCATAAATGGCGTGACTGGAAACGCTGGGGTCATGGGCACGTTGATGTATATAAAGCAATTGAAGAGTCGTGCGATACTTACTTTTACGATGCAGCCTATCGGTTAGGGATCACTAAAATAAGTGACTTTATGACCCGTTTTGGCTACGGTGATTTATCAGGTATTGATATACATGAAGAAACCACGGCTATATTACCTTCAAAAGAATGGAAAGAAGGCCGCTTTAAAGAATCCTGGTGGCGCGGCGACACGATTTCAGTTGGTATTGGCCAAGGTTATTGGACGGCGACCCCGATTCAAATTGCGAACGCGACTAATATATTAGTTAATCGCGGCATTAATCACCCGCCTCATTTAGTACAAGTGGTCAGAAAAGACGGTGGTGTAACGCAAATTAACAATGAAGAAAAACCGCCTATTATTTTGAAGAATCCACACCATTGGCAGGTGTCTTTAGATGCAATGCACAATACAGTTAAAAAAGTATCCGGCACAGCACATAAAGCTTTTAAGGGGACTCGCTACGACTCTGCAGGAAAAACAGGGACTGCGCAAATAGTTAGCATTGCACAGGGTGAGCGTTACGATGCAAAATCACTAAAAGAACGACAACGCGATAACACCATTTACATTGGTTTTGCACCGTTTGACGATCCTAAAATAGTCGTTTCTGTGGTATTGGAGAATAACCATGGCGGGATCCAAATCGCTCGACAACTTATGGATTATTACTTTGCAGCTAACCCCATTAATATTGCTAGGAATACCATACCATGACTAGGTTGCATGATGAACGCTCTATTTGGATGCGTATGCACCTTGATTTGCCGCTATTTATTGCACTAATTGTGATGATGATAGGCAGCATAATGGTTGTTTACAGCGCCAGTGGTCAAGAATCGTCAATGATGATTAGGCACATGACGCGTATGGGCGGTGCTGTTGTTGCGATGATTGTTTTAGCCCAGTTATCGCCAGCTGCGCTAAAACGCTTAGTGATCCCACTTTATTTTGTTGGTTTATTAATGTTGGTCGCAGTACTTTTATTTGGTGTAAGCTCAAAGGGTGCACAACGTTGGCTCGATTTAGGAGTTACTCGATTTCAGCCTGCGGAGCTAATGAAACTAGCAGTACCTATGATGGTTGCGTGGTATATAGGCCGTAATCACCTTCCCCCTCGTCCAATGCATTTAATTATTGGTTTTATGATTGTTATGCTTCCTACGCTGCTAATTAAAGAGCAGCCTGATTTAGGCACTGCCATCCTCATTGCAAGTTCTGGTATATTTGTATTGTTTTTATCGGGTTTGAGTTGGCGATTAATTGGCTTTTTAAGTTCAATGGTAACGCTTGCCGCGTGGCCTTTTTGGCATTATGGGATGCATGATTACCAAAAACAGCGCGTGCTGACATTTTTAGATCCTGAAAGCGACCCTCTAGGGTCGGGTTATCATATTATTCAGTCAAAAATAGCGATAGGCTCTGGTGGCGTTGAAGGTAAAGGCTGGTTACAAGGTACACAATCTCAACTAGAGTTTTTGCCTGAGCGCCATACCGACTTTATATTTTCGGTGCTAAGTGAAGAGTTTGGGCTATTCGGGGTATGTATTTTACTTAGCCTCTATTTATTTATTATTGGCCGTGGTTTATATATTGCCGTTAACGCACAAGATGCATTTGGAAAATTACTAGCCGGCGCGCTTACTCTCACTTTTTTTGTTTATGTGTTTGTAAATATTGGCATGGTATCAGGCCTTTTACCGGTTGTTGGCGTCCCTTTACCATTAATTAGCTACGGTGGCACATCAATGGTCACGCTAATGGCTGGTTTTGGCATAATAATGTCCATTGCCACAGACAAAAGGATGCTTTTAAAATAATGCGACTTTATATACAGCTATTACTAAGTACACTGTTAATTATACTTTTAAGCGCCTGTAGTAATTCAGGTAGCCGCTACCATATGCGCCATGACACTGCTCCACTTAGAGCGCCAACGGTGCTTGAAATGCAAGATGCTGTAATCACCGACGTTACTAAAAGTGCAAGCACGAGTCGCCCATATACAGTACTTGGTAAGCGCTATACGCCAATGCTTGATGAATCAGGCTACTCTGAAGAAGGCATTGCTTCGTGGTACGGCCGTAAATTTCATGGATATCATACTTCAAACGGTGAAGTTTATAATATGTTTGCTATGACGGCTGCACATAAAACGCTGCCGTTACCTAGTTTTTTGCGTGTGACTAACATGAGTAACGGCAAATCGGTCATTGTGCGTGTTAATGACCGTGGCCCCTTTCATGATGACAGGATAATCGATCTCTCGTACGCTGCCGCTTATAAGCTTGGTTACTATACTCATGGTACAGCAAAGGTTAAGCTCGAGGCAGTTACGCTGGGTGGCTCAGCTAAAACGAATGAAACTTATATTCAGGTTGCTGCTGGGAGTACACTGGAAAATATTGAAGCACTGGCAAGTACCTTGCGCCTTCAATACAAGTTGCCAACTAATATTGTACAAAAAGACGCTATTTATAGACTGCATTTAGGTCCAATTAAAGACGCTCAACATGCACATCAAGTCTTAGAAAAATTAAAACAAGATCAATTTCAAAACGCGTTCTTGCTTTACACTCAGTAAGGCCTTTAGAATGGCGTAACGCGAATTTTTAACTTTAACCATTAATGAGTATGATGAAATCTATTAAATATAAAATCCTCAAAGGTGTATGCGGCTTAGTTTGTTCTGCCGCCGTATTTTCAGCCAGCGCCCAAATTATTCCGGCACCACCTCAAGTTAATGCAAAAGGCTATTTTTTAGTGGACTTTACAACGGGTAAAGTAATAGCTGAAGGTGAAGCTGATACGCAACTAGCTCCTGCTAGTTTAACTAAAATGATGACCAGTTATGTAATTGGTACTGAAATTAAAGCCGGTAATATCGCCCCCTCAGACATGGTTACTGTGAGCGAAAAAGCGTGGGCTAAAAACTTTCCTGAATCGTCTAAAATGTTTATTGAAGTAGGCAAACAAATTAGTGTAGATGAGCTTAACCACGGAATAATTATTCAATCAGGTAACGATGCGTGTGTTGCAATGGCTGAGCATATTGCAGGTAGCGAAAGCGCATTTTCTGACTTAATGAATGCACATGCGGCTAAATTAGGCATGAGCAACAGCCATTTTATCAACAGCCACGGCCTAGATACTAATGAGCACTATACAACACCACGTGATATGGCAACGTTAAGCGCGGCACTTATTCGTGATGTGCCAGACGAATACGCTCTTTATAAACAAAAGTCATATACCTACAATGGCATTAAGCAATATAACCGTAACTCGCTGTTATGGGATGAAAGCTTAGATGTAGACGGCATTAAAACAGGCCACACATCTGAAGCAGGCTATAGTTTAGTAACATCGGCTACTAAAAACGGTATGCGTTTGATTGCCGTTGTTATGGGTACTTCAAGCGAACGTGCGCGCAAAATAGAAAATAAAAAATTACTTAATTACGGTTTTCGCTTTTTTGAAACAATTACACCGTACAAGGCAGGCGATAGCTTTGCAGAGCAACGTATTTGGATGGGTAATAAAGAAAACGTATCGTTAGGTATTTTAGAAGATACACCAATCACTATTCCACGTGGCCAGCATAAAAACCTTAAAGCCAATTTTGAGCTAGACAATACACTTGAGGCGCCTCTAGCGAAAGGTACTAAAGTAGGTACTTTATTCTTGCAATTAGAAGGGGAAGATATCGCTCAATACCCACTAGTAACGCTTGAAGAAGTGGAAGAAGGCAGCTTCTTTAGTAAAATTTATGACTACCTACGTTTACAAATAATGTAAGTGTAAAAATAAACTCACAGCAATTGTGAAGTTAAACGAAACGCCTCCATTATGAGGCGTTTTTTTTTGCTTGAAAAATGCTAGAATGCGCCCCATATAAAGCAATCATGTTGAGTTTTTATTTTGGGTATTCCAAAATAATATCAATCTGTTTAAATATGAGGTTTATTTAACGATAAAAAATCGCACTATAACAAGGCAAAAATTTTTATACCTAATTGTTCTAAATGAAAATTTTAACGTCGTTATGGAATGATTTAGTTTGTTAAATTGTTCAAATACTTATGTCGATTGATTATTACATTAACTCAGATTGTCATTACCCTGTCAGTTTAGCGCCTAGCATTATGCTCAGAGCCAATACTTTATTTGTTTGAGGAGTCACCGTCGTGGTTCAACCTGTTAAAGATACAAAATTTGATGAGTACTTAGAGTACCCTTGCCCATTTACATTCAGAATTATGGGTTTAGCTAACGTAAACCTAACTGATCAAATTTTAGCTAAGTTACAACCTATTGCACCTGGCGACTACGCACCTAAAGTAAAACCAAGCAGCAAAGGCAATTACGAATCAGTAAGCCTTGTAGCAACGGTTACAAGTGGCAAACACATTGAAGAAATTTATAACGTGATCAGCAATATTGATGACGTACGCCACATGCTTTAAGCCATAGTTGAGATTTGTTGTGAACGAAAACACCTTAATCGTACGCCAACTGGGTCGTCAGCGTTATATGCCTATTTGGCAAAAAATGCAGGACTTTACCGACACCCGAGATGAAAATACACCAGATGAAATTTGGCTTGTAGAGCACGAGAGTGTATTCACTCAAGGTCAAGCCGGTAAAGACGAGCACTTACTTGCCCCAGGCGACATTGAGGTTATTAAAGTGGATCGTGGCGGACAAGTAACGTACCACGGCCCCGGCCAGCAAATGATGTATGTATTATTTAATCTTCGACGTTTAAAAATTGGCGTACGTGAACTGGTTACGTGGCTTGAAGAGTGCATTATTGAATCACTCGCCGAGTACGATATTAAAGCGTACGCTAAAGCTGACGCACCGGGTGTTTACGTCAACGACAGTAAAATAGCATCACTTGGACTTAGAGTTCGTCGTGGCTGCTCGTTTCATGGTTTAGCATTAAATGTTAACATGGACCTAAGTCCATTTTTACGTATTAATCCGTGTGGTTATGCGGGCATGAATATGGTGCAAACTAAAGAATTAGATGGTCCTCAAAACCTAGAAAGTGCGGGTGAAGGATTGGTAAAACACATGATCAATAAGCTTAATGCAACACAGGTTAAGCATACTGAAGGGTTTGAAAACGAATGAATAAACCAGTCAAAATGGAACCAGGTGTAAAACTACGCGACGCAGCAAAAATGGCGTTGATCCCAGTTAAAGTTTTACCTACAGAAAAAACCGAAATGTTGCGTAAGCCAGAATGGTTAAAAATTCGCTTACCTAAATCAACCGAGCGTATTGACGGTATAAAACAAGCGCTACGTAAGCATGGCTTGCACTCAGTATGTGAAGAGGCTTCATGCCCTAACCTCTCTGAATGTTTTAACCACGGTACAGCCACCTTTATGATCTTAGGTGCAATATGTACTCGTCGTTGCCCATTTTGTGATGTTGCCCACGGTCGTCCATTAAAACCTGATGCCGCTGAGCCTGAAAAACTAGCACTGACAATTAAAGATATGAAGCTAAACTACGTCGTGATCACGTCAGTTGACCGTGATGATTTACGTGATGGTGGTGCACAACATTTTGCCGATTGTATTCGCGAAATCCGCAAGCACAACCCAACGATTACTATCGAAATTTTAGTGCCTGACTTTCGTGGCCGTATGGATCGCGCACTCGAGATTTTAATCGAAACACCACCAGATGTGTTTAACCACAATCTTGAGACTGCGCCACGTTTATACAAACTGGCTCGCCCAGGTGCCGATTATAAATGGTCGTTAGAATTACTTCGTCGTTTTAAAGAAGCTCACCCAGAAGTTAAAACTAAATCAGGCTTAATGGTTGGCTTAGGTGAAGAAATTAGCGAGATTGAAGAAGTACTTCGTGATTTACGTGCGCACAACGTTGACATGCTAACAGTGGGTCAATACCTACAACCTTCTAAGCATCACTTACCAGTTAAACGCTACGTGCCACCAGTAGAATTTGACGGCTTAAAAGTATATGCAGATGAAATTGGCTTTACTCACGCGGCTTCGGGCCCGTTTGTACGTTCAAGCTACCATGCAGATCAACAAGCTGCGGGTAAAGAAGTAAAATAAATAGACCTAAGTACTAAATTACTTGTAGAGTCATTAAATGCCGTTAGTTAATAAATTAAACTAACGGCATTTTTGTTTATAATAAGTTTTTTAACTGTTTATCAAATAAAATTAGGTTAAATCCACCTAAGTTGAGATAATTAATACTGATATAATTATTTAGGTTCATTATGAAACTATTAGTTCGTAACTTGTCTCGCGCTACAACAGAGCATGAGCTTCGTATTTTGTTTGCAGAGCACGGTAAAGTGACTACTTGTAACTTAGTACTTGATAAAGAAACAGGCCAATCTAAAGGCTTTGCCTTTGTAGAAATGCCAAACGACATTGAAGTTAAGGCTGCGATTAATGCACTTAACCAAACGAGTGTTGATAAAAGCAAAATCCGCGTAAAATTAGCAGATGCTTAATACCAATCTGCTTATATATGGGGTCTATTTAACGTTAAGAAAATTACGCTAGAACTAGGCAAAAATTTTGTATCTAGTTGTTCTAAATGAAATTTTTTAAGGACCTTATAGTGCAATTTAATTCGTTAAATTGTTCAAAGATTTATGCAGTTTGGTATTACCTTATTAATATCAAAGGTATAA
>NZ_PNDU01000089.1:0-46603 GCF_005886635.1 Pseudoalteromonas sp. S558
CCAAACATGCGCTGCCCTTGGGTTCTGCCTAGGGGCAATTTACTCTTTGTTGCTCGGTTTTTACTTAGCCCACTAGGTTACAAACCTCACGTCGCGATTAAATCGCCCCTAAATTGAACAAATTTTAATCTACAAAGGTCAACAGGCCCTATTATCATCGAAGAAAAAGCAGCTGGTTAGCTGCTTTTATATATCAATTAAGAGTTTTCAGTGGCTCTTTATTGTACTTTAGAAAACTCTTCTTTAGAAATCTCACCATTTCCGTCAGCATCTAAATCATCAAAGATTTTCACAAGTTGAGGATTTACTTTTGCTTCTTCCATACTAATTACGCCATCGCCATTACCATCAAAAGAGGCAAAATCTACTGCCGCATATGCCACTGACGAAGATGCTAGAACCAAAACTGCAAGTGCTGTGTTTAATGTTTTCATAATAATATTCCTAATAAGATGAGAAGTCCTTTTCAAAGATCCCTAATTGTGAAAAATGTTTAATTTAAAAGGGTGACTTAATAATTAGCGAACTCTTCTTTAGAAAGCTCACCACTACCATCGGTATCTAGCTCAACAAATTCAGCCATTAAGTCAGCATCAACTGCCGCTTCGCTTGGGCTAATCGTGCCGCTACCATCTATATCAAGGCTATTAAAGTCTGATGCTGCAAATGCAACTGAAGAAGACGCTATAGCCATAAGTGCCAACGCTTTATTTAAATGTTTCATAACTTAATCCTTCATATTAAATGTTCTATCAAAAAAATGAGAGCTCGAACTTAAACCGTAATTTTTCACTTCCTTGTTATCCTCTTTCGTAAGCTCCCTTGCCTACTTAGGTTGTCTTTGGCAACTCAGGATCAATACCTTTAATTAAGCTTTAGAAAATTCTTCTTTTGATAACTCACCATTTTGGTCAGTATCAAGCTCGGAGAACATGCTCATTAGCTTTGCATCTACCGATGCCTCAGATTGACTAATTGTGCCACTGCCATCCACATCTAATGTATTAAAGTCGGTTGCTGCAAACGCGGCTGAAGAAGAGGCTATTGCCATAAGTGCTAGTGCTTTATTTAATGTTTTCATAACGTGTATCCTTAAAATTTTTGAGTAATGTCAGGGCGCTTATGCCACCCCGTAGCGTTAAGCTTATGCTTTTGAAAATTCTTCTTTTGATAACTCACCATTTTGGTCTGTATCAAGTTCAGAGAACATGCTCATTAATTTTGCATCTACTGATGCCTCAGCTTGGCTAATGGCCCCACTACCATCAACATCTAACGTATCGAAATCAGTTGCTGCAAATGCAGCTGAAGAAGATGCTAATGCGATAAGTGCTAAAGTTTTATTAATGCGTTTCATAATATGTATCCTTCAAAGTTATGTTTATGCGATTAAGTAGTTCACTTTAAATCACGTTTTGTTTAGTACACCCAGACTATTACAACTTAGATGCCAACTTTTAAAAGTTATTTATTTTCAATGAGTTGACTAACTTTAGGAGTGAGGAAAGCAAATTGTTCAAGATTTTTTGTTGCTTTTTGGCAACAGGGTTTCAAGCAAAAACAAAAACACCTTTAAAAACATAATGTTAAGAAGATTAAAAATACTACAGTTTATAAATTTAGATACTTAAAAGATGATTTAACATTGAAATTTAGCTAAACCTTAGCTGAACTTTTTTTTATAAATACAATTGGAAGGATTTTTTGAAATTTAAATTATTGTTTTATATGGTTTATTATTTTATTTGGTGATGGTTAAATAATTTTTCTGCAAAAAAATAATAAATCACTAGTTTGTTGCATAATAGCGAAACTTAGCTTTCATCAAGTTCAGAGTTAAGCATTGAGGGATCAATAAAGTGCTCTCTCATGAAAGTTCTCATTTCGTCTTCGCTGGCTAATAACTTAATACCGCACTTAGCGCCCGCCGAATAGCCTTTAACGCTGCACACTTCACCTGCAAAGTTTTTACCACTGCTATCGAGCATAACAGTGCATTGCATATCTTTTATATTTTCAAGCGCTTGATCGCTTTTGATATCAAACATAACGCCAGTTAATGAAACGTCTTTGATCACTCCATCAAGCACTCTTTCGTCACTTAACTTAAGTTTAGCTGGCAATAAAGTAGGGATACGTGCTTGTGAACGCAGATCAAATAACTGCACGTGTTTAGGAAAATTAATAAAAACCAGCCTAGCAGGATGAGAAGTAACCGACATAACTTGTTGACGAAATGCTATAACTTGCCCACCACTACCTTCTATCAACGCTCTTACTACCACCATCACACCGTCACGCAAATAATCACTGGCTGCAAGCAATCGTTTAGAATTGGGGTAATTTAAAATAATAAACTTATCATCAAGCAAACCAACTAATTCAGTTTTAACACGCTTACTACTTGTAGGTGTTAATATTTCTAGGTCGACTAAGCTGCCTACACCTATATGCTTTAGCTTTTCTAAATTTGCTGGCATATCCCTTTCCCAATGATGTATTTACTGACTTTTTTACCCACGCCAAAACGTTGGTGTAAATAGTACCAGTAGAGTAAATATTTCGAGGCGACCAAACACCATTGCAATAGTAAGCAACCATTTAGCGCCATCGGTTATAGCACCATAGTGTGATGCAACGTCACCCAAACCAGGGCCTAAGTTATTTAAACATGCGGCAGTAGCTGAGAACGCCGTTATGTTGTCCATACCAGTCCCCATAAGCGCTAACATAATAATAATAAACACTAATGCATAAGCAGAAAAAAATCCCCATACCGCTTCGACGACTTTATCTGGAAGCGCCTTTCGACCTAACTTTATAGAATATATAGCACGAGGGTGTACTAAACGATTGAGCTCACGCACACCTTGTAAATAGAGTAAAAACACACGAACCACTTTCATACCGCCACCGGTAGAACCCGCACAACCACCAATAAAGCTCGAAAATATAAGTAATATTGGTAAAAACAATGGCCATGTTGAAAAGTTATCGGTAGCAAAGCCCGCTGTAGTACTCATTGATACAGCTTGAAATAAAGCCTGATCTAGCGTTTCATCACCATTAGCGTATATCTCATTTGATGACAGTACCGTAAAACAAATAACCACCAGCGCTAATTGAATACACAAAAATACTTTAAACTCAGGGTCGCGCAAATATACCTGTACATTTCGACTGGCTACCGCTGCGTAGTGCAATGAAAAATTTATGGCTGCAATAATTAAAAAGAACACACAAATAAAGTTAATAACTGGGCTGTTAAAGTGGCCTATCGAGGCATCATAAGTAGAAAACCCACCAATGGCTACGGTTGAAAACGCATGGCAAATAGCATCAAACCAATCCATACCAGCCGCCCAATAAGCAAGCATACACGCAGTAGTAAGTGACACATAAATATACCAAAGATGTTTTGCTGTATCAGCAATACGCGGGGTCATTTTAGAATCTTTTACAGGCCCTGGTATTTCAGCGCGATATAACTGCATTCCACCAACACCAAGCATAGGCAGTATCGCTACAGCGAGTACAATGATCCCCATACCGCCAAACCATTGTAACTGTTGGCGATAAAACAATACGGATTTGGGGAGGTATTCAATCCCCGTCAGTACGGTTGCACCTGTAGTTGTTAAGCCTGAAAATGCCTCAAACACCGCATCTGCAAATGATAGGTTGGGTTCTTGTAAAAATATGAGCGGTAAAGATGCGAATGCACCTAATACCAACCAAAACAGAACTACGATTAAAAACCCTTCGCGGGCTTTTAAATCTCCGTTTTCGTGGCGGTTCGGGTAATAAGCCATTAGGCCAATAACAATACTGAATATAAATGCTAAAACAAATGGAACACCACCACCGTCTTTATAAATTAAAGACACCAGTGCCGGTGGCACCATGGTAATACTAAACAGCGCAACAAGTTGGCCAAGAATTTTTATGATGGTACGAAATTGCATTTAGCTTATCGCTTTTATTATTAGTAAATTCAGGCTAAGTAGTGTCAGCCTGTTCAAATTAAGTGGTATGCATTAAATGCAACTTGTGTAGGTTATTACTCTTTAATAGTTAACTCAACTGCGCCGTGGCTTAAATCAAAAATATCTTTAATTGCTTGTTGTGCTTGGCGGCTATCAATCGTGATCACCCATTCAATATTAGCAGTAAATTGCTTATCAATATTAAGTACTTGGTAGTTGCTCTTTAGCCGCTGCTCAATCGCGCCTTGCATGCTGTATTCACTACTTCCTGTAATTTCAATACTGGGAACTTTAAGCACCGTTTGCAATTTTACTAATGCATTATTTAATGAGCCACCATAAGCACGTACTAACCCACCAGTACCTAGCTTTATACCGCCAAAGTAACGCGTCACTACCGCTGTTATTTCGCCAAGGCCCGAACCCATCAACACATTAAGCATAGGCTTACCCGCAGTGCCATTTGGCTCACCATCGTCCGAAAAACCATAAACATGGCTACCACCTGGATTACCCGCTACGTGCGCCCAGCAATTATGACGAGCGTCTGAATATTTTTCTTCAATACTTTTAATAAATGCTTTTGCGCAGGCTAAATCTGGCGTGTGTGCAATATGCACAATAAAGGTGCTTTTTTTAATTTCTTCTTGATGAAACACATCCGCTGCAGGGTATTTATATTCTGACATACTTTACTTAACCAATATTCAACCAAAAAAATGGGGCCTTATGGCCCCAATTATTCAAACATAGATAGTATCGTTAAGCTAAGTCTAAATCACGCGTCATATTTTCTAGGCTGTCTTCATGAACGATAATATTATCTTCAATGCGGATACCACCAAACGGTTTAAACGACTCAACCTTTTCCCAGTTAATGAACTGCTTATTATCGGTTTGTGCTAAATCACCAAGCAATGAGTCAATAAAGTATAAACCTGGCTCAATAGTAAACACTTGGTTTTTTTCAATCAGCCGCGTACAACGTAAGAATGGATGTCCTTCTGGCGAAGGTTGGTGAGTACCCTTTTCGTCACTCATAAAGCCACCCATGTCGTGCACTTGTAAGCCTAAGTGATGACCTAAACCATGCGGGAAAAAAGTAGAGGTAATTTTACGCTCAACAATTTCTGCCGCAGGTAGGTTAACAATTTTAAAGTCACTTAATATTTGCGCAATACGGTTATGACACTCAACGTGCAAATCGCCATAAAGCATACCAGGCTTCAAACCTTGACCTAATTCAATTTGCTGTACTGTCATCGCATCCACAAGCTCAGAAAACTCACCCTGCTTTTTAAAATCATAAGTACGGGTAATATCAGCTGCGTAACCATTAAAGTTTGCCCCAGCATCGATTAAAAATGAGTTATGGGTATGTGGTGCTTCTGGATCAAAGTGCGTGTAATGCAAAATAGCGCAGTTTTCGTTAAGTGCAACAATGTTGCCATACGGCATTTCATTTTCACTCTGACGTGTAGCCATTAAGTATGCTTGCTGAATATCAAACTCGCTACCACCATTAAAAAAGGTATCGCGTGCAGCTTTGTGTCCGTCTACTGCAATGCGGTTAGCGTTGCGTAAACATTCAAGCTCGTACTGCGTTTTATAAGCGCGGTGGTAATGAAAATAGTTAAGTACAGGCTCTGGGTTCATAATACTAAAACCAAGTGCTTGCGCTACTTCTATATATTCGCCCATATAAGCGTATTTAGCTTTATCGTATGGCAGTAGCTTTTCAACTTGATCAGGTTGTAGCAGTAGTTCTATATCAAAATACTCAGCCCAAAAATCACGAGGTTCGTCCGGCACTTTATGCCAAAAATCAACAGGACGATAAAATATTAGTTTTGGCTTGTCGTTACCATTTACCACAATCCAGCAATGCGGATTATCAATAACTGGCAGCCATGCTTTAAACTGAGGATTAACTTTAAACGGGTAATACATATCATCTAAAAACTGACGTTTAGCTTGGCCCGAGTGAATAACTAATCCCTCTAACCCTTCGCTTTCACAAATTGTACGAGTACGCTGTTGCAGTGTTGCAATATGTTCGGCGTATAAAACGGCTAATTTATTCATTGTTAATCCATCTGTTAAATTTAACTTGCTCTGAGTCTACCACTTATACCAATTGCATTAAATAAGGGGGCATCTAATCACATTAGATATCCCCCTACTTTAAACATATGTTTACTAACCGCCCATTTTCATTTCCAGTAGCGGCGCTAGTACATTTCCTTCTCGGCCCATTCGAGTATGATAAACCTGTCTATATGCAAATACATTTTTTACATAATCACGAGTTTCACGATATGGAATAAGCTCCACCCATAACTCAGCAGGAATAGCTTCATCAGGTAACCAACGTTTAATACGATGATACCCAGCGTTATAAGAAGCTGTAGCGAGTATTTCGTTGCCATGATTTTTCTTTTTTAAATACTGCAAATAGCTACTGCCTAACCTAATATTTGTTTTCGGTTGGTATAACCGATTACTCGATACACTACTTTTATTGACGTATTTAGCCGTGCTTGGTAGCAATTGCATCAAGCCACGTGCATTAGCATGCGAGCGTGCATCAGGTGCAAATGAACTTTCACGCCTTGCAATCGCAATGCTCCACGCTACGTCAATTTTGCTGCGCTTACTGTAACGTTCAAACACGTCTTGAAATGCAAACGGAAAACGCAGTTCAACATAATCCCATGCTTTTATTTTTGCGAGAGTAAAAATAGCACTATCGTACCAATCTAACTCTGCCGCCAGCTTTGAAGCGGCGAGCTTTTCGTCATCACTAGAGGTATTGGTTAAATAATTCCACTCTCTTCGGGCTGCAGTAAAACGTTTTAATTCATAAAGCGCTTTTGCTCGCTTAAAACCGGGCGCATTACTCACCTTGTCCAGCAGTTTTTGATCAACCACCAGCGCTTGATTATTTAGCTCTATAGGTAACCCTAAGCGTGCAGCAGCTAAAAACCCGTAATAGTCACGATTAGCGGCTACATTTACAAAAATACTATCAGCCTTTTTTTGCTCACCACGTTGTTCATAGCTATAAGCTAACCAATATTGCTGACCCAAACTTAAATTATCTTTGCCTGTAAAAAATGCCGCTATACCTTCCCAATCTTGGGTTTTAAGCATATTGCCCAGCTGCCATTGAATAAGCTTGCTGTCTAGGCGCTCTTTTGGCACTTTATTTAGCCAAAAGCTGGCTTGGTTATGCCCGCTTGAAGCAAGCGATAATGCAAAGGTGTAATACACATCGGCTTTTGCTTCATCACTGTATTTGAAAATCTTCTCTAGCTTTTCCCACGCTTTTAAAGCGAGTTCTTTATCGCGCCACACTAAACGCTTAACACCATAAAGTGCTATTTGCCCTTCTTTTACTGACTTTTTTTTGTATCGATACAAACCTGCTGAAGCACTCGGGTCACGACGCACCTTTAAATATAAATCAGCTAAGTAACGCTCGCCTTTAGGTAACAGCGTTTTTAAGTAAGGTAATAAACTTTGCTTCCCCCCTTGGGCCGCAAGTGTAATTCGCTGCCAAACTATTTCCTTACTCATATAGCCTTTTTTTCGCCATAACGAGAAAAGGCTATCGCACTCTTCGGGTTGCGATTTTCCAACAGTCCATAAATCGGTTACTTGATTTAATATCGCCTTTTCAGGCGCGCCTAAATCTCGCTGAAAATCTAAGTAAGTACACGTAAGCGCTGTATTAGATGTTTCACGATAATTATTAATGTATGCCGCTTTTTTATTTTTCCTTTTTAAATACTTTAACCATGCCTCACGCACAGGCCATTCAAGAGGCGTATGCTGATAAATAGTTAAATAGCTTTCTATTTCGGCTTGATACTTAATATTGGGGTGACGCTGCCAATAGGTTTTTTCAACATAAGGTTTTAAAGGGTGATCTAAATTATTAACCGCCGTTTTAAAATTTTGATAGCTGCCATGACGTACTTTTTTTTCGGCATCTACAAATGCGTCATTATCTAGACTCACTTCGGCAGAATGAAGAGGGAAAATAAATGCAGCTGCCGCAAAGTTCAATAAATATTTTTTCATAATATCCTTTAATAAAAATTAAAGTAGTGAATAAAAACTTTTCAACCACCTTAGCACCAAACCAGCTATATTTTAACCAACCGATTGTAACCGAGTTAAATTTTTCGTTGCATTTTTAATTTAAAGCAAGCACACTGATTGAAATGCAAACTCATCGTACCAGTCTTAGTTCGTCAACTAGGGAGAATAATAATGTTATATAAAAGCGATTCCTTTGAAGTTAGCTTCCTAAAGGAAAACATCGCCGAGTTTAAGTTTTGTGCTACAGGTTCTGTAAACACATTATCTCAAAAAACTCTTTCAGATTGCGCAGCAGCATTAAAAGAACTAGCAGCCAATTCTGATATCAAAGGCATGATTTTTACCAGTGATAAAGAGCACTTTATTATTGGTGCCGACATCTTCGAATTTTTACCTACATTTACTAGACCTGAAGAAGAATTAGTAGTGTGGATCAAAAATGCGACCGATATTTTCGACGCAATCGAAGATTTACCATTCCCAACCCTAAGCGCCATAAACGGCTTGGCACTTGGCGGTGGTTGTGAGTGGGCACTTGCTACCGATTATCGCGTAGCAAGCGAAACAGCTAAAATGGGCCTACCAGAAGTTAAACTAGGCATAATGCCAGGGTTTGGTGGCACAGTGCGCTTACCACGCATCATTGGCGCAGATAACGCAATGATGTGGATTACTTCTGGCGCAGAAAATCGCGCAGCAGATGCCCTGAAAGTAGGCGCATTTGATGCAGTAGTTAGTACTGACAAACTTTTAGAGTCAAGTGTATCAACACTTGAGTTAGCTATTGCTGGCAAGCTAGATTGGCAAGCAAAACGCAACGTAAAACTACAGCCACTTAAATTAAACCGTGTTGAGCAAGGCATGAGCTTTGCAATGGCAGAAGGTATGGTAATGGGTAAAACCAAAGGCCACTATCCTGCACCGGTTATGGCTGTGCGTACTATTAAAGCAGCAGCAAACTGTACTCGCGATGAAGCAATGGCAATCGAAAACGCTAACTTTGCTAAATTAGCACGTACACCAGAGGCTGCGGCACAAACAGGTATATTCCTAGCTGATCAATACATTAAAGGTAAAGCACGTAAATTTGCTAAGCACAGCGATGTAGAAATTAAACAAGCCGCTGTATTAGGTGCAGGTATTATGGGTGGCGGTATTGCATACCAGTCTGCTTATAAAGGCACGCCTATTATAATGAAAGACATCCAGCAAGATGCGCTTGATTTAGGTATGGGTGAAGCGTCTAAACTGTTAGGTGCAAAAGTTAAGCGTGGCCACATGCCAATGGAAAAAATGTTGGCAACACTTAGCAAAATTAAACCAACACTTAACGATTCAGACTTACAAAGCGCCAACATTATTGTTGAAGCCGTTGTAGAAAACCCTAAAGTTAAGCAAGCAGTACTCGCTGATCTTGAAAAGAACATGCCAGAAGGCACTGTACTTACTTCAAACACATCGACTATTTGCATTGATTTACTAGCGCAAGCGCTAGATAAGCCAGAAAACTTCTGTGGCATGCACTTTTTCAATCCAGTGCCAAAAATGCCATTAGTAGAAATTATCCGTGGTGCAAAAACCTCAGATAAAACAATTAATGCAGTAGTTGATTACGCGCTTAAATTAGGTAAATCACCAATTGTTGTTAACGATTGCCCAGGCTTTTTTGTAAACCGTGTTTTATTCCCTTACTTTGCTGGTTTTAGCAAATTAGTGGTTGAAGGCGCTAACTTTGCGAAAGTAGATAAAGTAATGGAGAACGTATTTGGCTGGCCTATGGGTCCAGCTTACCTACTTGATGTTGTAGGTATTGATACAGCGTTCCATTGTACTGGTGTAATGGCTGACGGTTTCCCTGAGCGCATGGCGCGTGCAGATAAAGACCCTGTTACTATTTTTGCTAACGAAAAACGTTTTGGTCAAAAGAACAAAGCAGGTTTTTACAAATACGAAACAGATCGTCGCGGTCGTCTTAAAAAGTCTCATGACGAGACAGCAATTGAGCTATTAAGCCCAATTACAGACGCACCAAAAGAATTTGATAAACAAGAAATCATCGACCGTTGTATGATTCCAATGATCAACGAAGTGCTACTGTGTTTGCAAGAAGGCATTGTTGCCTCGCCGCAAGAAGCAGATATGGCACTCGTTTACGGTGTTGGTTTCCCTCCATTTAGAGGCGGCGCGTTCCGTTACTTAGATCAAACTGGTTTAGCTAACTTTGTTGCAGCAGCAGACAAATACGCTCACCTAGGTGCGATTTACCAAGTATCTGAACAAACTCGCAAGTGGGCCGAAGAAGGTCGTGTTTTCTATAAGGTGGAAGGTTAATATCATGAATAATCCAGTAATTGTAGATTGTATCCGCACACCAATGGGTCGCTCTAAAAGTGGTGTATTCAAACATAAACGTGCTGAAGACTTAAGCGCACATTTAATGAAAGGCTTACTTGATCGCAACCCAGCAGTTGATCCAGCATCAATTGACGATATTTATTGGGGTTGTGTACAGCAAACATTAGAGCAAGGCTTTAACGTAGCACGTAACGCATCATTGCTTGCCGGTATTCCGCACAGCGTTCCTGCTGTTACGGTTAACCGTTTATGTGGCTCTTCAATGCAAGCATTGCATGACGCAGCACGCGCAATAATGACCGGCGCTGGCGACACTTACCTAATTGGTGGTGTTGAGCACATGGGCCACGTACCTATGACTCACGGCAACGACTTTCACCCAGGCTTAGCAACATCAATTGCACAAGCATCTGGCTCTATGGGCTTAACAGCAGAATACCTTGCAACGCTTCATGGCATTAACCGTGAGCAGCAAGATGAATTTGCTTACCGTTCACATCAACGTGCACAAGCTGCCACAGTTGAAGGCCGTTTCCGTCGCGAAATTTTAGCAATGGAAGGTCACGCAGCAGATGGTTCGCTTATCTTAGTTGAAGACGACGAAGTAATTCGCCCAGAAACAACAGTAGAAGGTCTATCAAAGCTTCGCCCTGTATTTAATCCTGCATCGGGTACGGTAACAGCCGGTACGTCTTCTGCACTTTCTGACGGCGCATCTGCAATGTTAGTAATGAGCGAAGAAAAAGCTAAAGAACTTGGCTTACCGATTCGTGCACGCATTAAAGCAATGGCAGTCGCTGGTTGCGATCCATCAATTATGGGTTACGGCCCAGTACCAGCAAGTAAAAAAGCACTTGCACAAGCCGGTATTACAATTGATGAACTAGGCGTAGTAGAACTTAACGAAGCCTTTGCAGCACAATCATTACCTGTAATGAAAGATTTAGGGTTAATGGATGTTGTTGACGAAAAAGTGAATTTAAATGGCGGCGCAATCGCATTGGGTCACCCTCTGGGTTGTTCGGGTTCGCGTATTAGCACATCGCTTATTCACTTAATGGAAGACAAAAATGTACGATACGGTTTAGCAACTATGTGTATTGGTTTAGGCCAAGGCATTGCGACTGTATTTGAGCGTGTTCAAGACTAATTAGTTTAAACATGTAAAACCATCTTGGTGATTAAAAAGGCGAACTGATTTTATTCAGTTCGCCTTTTTTATTAGCTTCAATTTATGAAAACGACCCTTTATCAAACAAGCATGTAACATCGTAATTATGTGATCGGGCGTATTATTAAATAAAGCATTTTGAAACGGCTAAAAGCATTAAACAAAATGCTGATCTAGATCTAAGTAAAATAGTTAAATTACACATAAAATTGCGTTAAACTGCCAAACTTATTAATTGCTATACTTAAGCACTCGCATAAACAGCAACCACTTTATTTAAACAGGCCAATTTATTATGAGCTTTGATAACCCCGATCACCAATTAGATGCTATCGGCCTTCGCTGTCCAGAGCCTGTAATGATGGTACGTGCTGCTATTCGAAAAATGAGTGATGGTGAAACACTGTTAATAACCGCAGATGACCCATCAACCACTCGCGACATTCCGAGTTTTTGTACGTTTATGGACCACACGCTGGTGGCTAAAGATGCAGCAGAAGCACCGTATAGGTATGTGGTGAAGAAAGGGTTGTAAACTGGCGTAGGTTGGGTTGAGTTTTACGAAACCCAACGTATTTTGTAATAATCGAAATAATTTCACTCATCATATATATCGTTTAACTTATTATCACTTCCCCAGTTACTCGGTAATTTTGAATCTTTGACATATCGATGAAAACTCGAAAAAGGCCAATTACTGACTTCAGAAACATATTTATGCTTCACAGGGTTGTAGTGGATATAATTAATATGGTTATTTAAGTCTTCTCCATCTCTAATTTTATGCTCCCAATAACGACGCTGCCAAATCCCACGCTCTCCCTTCGCTATTCGACTTTTATTACAAAATTCTGTTGCTGGAAGCTCTCGAGAAAAGCCTGATTTTATAAGCCGCCAACGCATTGCGTAATTATTATCGCCTTTTGGTAATTGCCAAATAACATGAAGGTGATCGGGCATGATAACGATTGCAATCGTCTTTATTGGATGCTTTTTTGCCACCTTTGAATATACACGACGTAATAACTCTATATTTTCCACAAGCAAAGGCTGAGATCTATCTTCCAAATTTACCGTAAAAAAATAACATGCGCCCGCCTCTAACATACGTTTGTAACGCATATTTTTATCCATAAAATAAACAGATAAATAAGAGTATAGATTAGTTTTGTTAATTATAATCAAGGCAAGTTTAAGTCAAACTTATCCACGATGTTGTTGCACGCTTATAGCAACCCCATAAACTTGTGTCTGCCGTAGGTTGGGTTGAGTTTTACGAAACCCAACGTATTTAATAACCACCAAAATAGTTTGGTTCGCCACACATGTTGGGTTTCGCTTCACTCTACCCAACCTACGAAATCCCCTTGGTGTTAATGCTGAATAAACACTACAACGTCCTTGTCACAAATCCATCAATCAACTAGGGCTGTTAATAGCTAAAAATCACTTCTTCGTTATCGTCACTTTCGGCTCATCGTAGTCACTGTAATCAATACTTACTATGTACGTGCCTTTTATTGCTGGTGTGAAACTAAAGTAGTTATAAATAGTATTACAGTCTGCGATAGCTGGCTGGCCCAGTGTTAGGCTTTGCCCTGCTGGTTGTGAGTCGCTGTAACCACAGTTGTAGCCTTCACTAAAATCGGCATCGGCTATTTTAAATTCGTACACTTTACCAGGCGTCGAAAATTTAACTTGTGCTTGATAAAGCGCTGGACCAACTGGCGCAAACTTATACTGGGGTTCTGCATCCCACAATGTAAAGTCACCACGTAAGTAAATTGTGCGGTCAAGCTCTTGCTGTGGCAATACATCGTTAATCGAAATTTGGCTTGTACAGGCAGTAAGTAAACCAGCAATTGCTAAGGTTAAAATTCGTTTCATAGAAATCATCAATGGGGTTTCCTTTGCATACAGTGAAAACTAAAAAGCCAGCAAAACGCTGGCTTTTAAAATTGCTAATCGGTGTTATTTTTGTAAAACAGAAATATCTGCAATACCTAAAAACAATCCGCTTAACTGGCTTAGCAGCGCAAGACGATTTTGCTTAACTGCTTCATCGTCGGCCATAACCATTACGTTGTCAAAAAAGTTATCAACACTTTCACGAATACCTGCCAATTGGCTTAATGCTTCTTGGTAGTTTCCATCTGCGTAAAGTGGTGCAAGGTCAGTGGCAAATTTTGCTACCTGTGATGCCAATACTTTTTCGGCGTCGTCGCTTAATAAGCTCTCATCAACACTACCTTGGCTGGTAATGTCGTTTTTAGCCAGAATATTACCTACACGCTTATTAGCGGCTGCAAGCGCTTCTGCTGCGTCTAATGTACGGAAATGACTTACGGCTTTAACGCGGCGATCAAAATCAACTGGTTTAGTCGGACGACGTGCAAGCACAGCTTGAATTACGTCTACTTCAATCCCTTCGTCTTGATACCAAGCACGGAAGCGCCCTAGCATAAATTCAAATACGTCAGTTGATACATTTAAGTTAGTTAACTTGTCGCCAAACAATGTTTGCGATTTAGCTACTAGGTCTAAAATATCAAGTGGTAGCTGTTTTTCTACCATAATGCGAAGTGCACCAATAGCAGCACGACGAAGAGCAAATGGGTCTTTGTCACCTTTAGGTGCTTGGCCTATACCAAAAATACCCACCAGCGTATCAAACTTATCAGCAATCGCTACTGCGCAGCTAATTAAGTTTGTAGGTAAGTTATCCCCTGCAAAGCGTGGCATATACTGCTCGTTTTGCGCTACGGCTACATCTTCGGCTTCACCATCGTGGCGAGCGTAATGCATTCCCATTACACCTTGCACGTCGGTAAATTCCATTACCATTTCAGTCATTAGGTCAGTTTTACTTAATAAGCCTGCACGCTGTGCTAGGTCTTTATCAGCACCTAATTGCTCAGCAATATAACCTGCAAGCTCACTAATGCGTTGAGACTTATCTTTAAGCGTACCAAGTTGTTTTTGGAACAATACGCTATCAAGCGATTCTAATCGGCTTTCTAATGTTTTCTTTTTATCTGTTTCAAAGAAGAACTGTGCATCGGCTAAACGCGGGCGCACTACTTTTTCGTTACCAGAAATAACCACACTTGGATCTTTACTTTCGATGTTAGATACAAACAAAAACTTATTTAAAAGTTTGCCGTTTTGATCTAATAACGGGAAGTATTTTTGATCGTCTTTCATGGTGTAAATTAACGCTTCGGCTGGCACATCTAAAAATGCTTCTTCAAACGTTGCCGTTAAAGTCACTGGCCACTCTACAAGTGATGTTACTTCTTCTAGTAAATCTTCATCCATTGCAACAACAGCGTTAACTGCGCTTGCAGCCTCTTCTATTTGTGCACGAATTTGCGCTTTGCGTTGTTCGTAATCAGCAATAACGTAAGCAGATTTAAGTACGTCAAAAACGTCATCTGCGTGGTATATGCTAATTTTTTCTGGGTGATGAAAACGATGACCCTGAAGCTGGTTAGTTATTTGCTTACCAAGAATTTCGCCTTCAAGTAACTCATCACCAAACAAGATAGTTACCGTATGCACTGGTCGAATAAATTGTGTTTTATTCGCGCCCCAACGCATTGGTTTAGGAATCGGTAGTTTAGCCAATGCTTTAGTAATTGCACCTGTCATTAGCGTTTTAGTTTCTTGCCCTGCTACTTTAGCAATGTGCAATAACCATGCGCCTTTGTCTGTTTCGAGTGTTTGTGCGTCTTTTACTTCAATACCACAACCACGTGCCCAACCCATTGCTGCTTTTGTTGGGTTACCGTCACCATCAAATGCGGCTTTAGTTGCTGGACCACGCTTTTCAACTTCTTTGTCTTGTTGCTTAGCTGCAAGCGCTTTTACTTGTAAACCTAAACGACGAGGCGATGCATACCAGCTTACACCTTGGTGTGCTAATTCTAGTGTTTCTAGCTCTGCTGTTAAGTTTGCAGCAAAAGCCTCTGCTAATTTACGCAGTGCTTTTGGTGGCAACTCTTCTGTGCCAATTTCTACTAATAAATTTTGTGCTGACATGCTTACTTATCCTTACACAGCGGGAAACCAAGCGCTTCGCGTTTGTCATAGTAACTTTGTGCACACGCTTTTGATAACGCACGAACGCGTAAAATATAACGTTGGCGTTCGGTTACCGAAATTGCGTGGCGTGCGTCTAGTAAGTTAAATGCGTGCGATGCTTTCATTACTTGCTCGTAAGCAGGTAATGGTAAGTTTGCTTCAATTAACTTTTGGCTTTCTGCTTCACATTTATCAAACTGAGCAAATAAGTCTTCTACGTTTGCGTGTTCAAAATTGTAAGTAGACTGCTCTACTTCATTTTGATGGAACACGTCGCCGTATGTTACGCGCCCTAATGGGCCGTCTGCCCATACTAAGTCGTAGATACTATCTACGCCCTGAATGTACATTGCTAAACGTTCTAAACCGTAAGTAATTTCACCTGTTACTGGTGAACACTCAATACCACCAACTTGCTGAAAGTAGGTAAACTGCGTTACTTCCATGCCGTTTAACCAAATTTCCCAACCTAAGCCCCACGCACCTAACGTAGGTGATTCCCAGTTATCTTCTACAAAGCGAACTTCGTGAGTTAATGTATCGATACCCATAGCCGCTAAAGAGCCTAAGTAAAGCTCTTGGATGTTATCTGGTGATGGCTTTAAAACTACCTGAAATTGGTAGTAGTGTTGTAAGCGATTTGGGTTCTCGCCGTAGCGACCGTCTGTAGGACGGCGACACGGTTGAACGTAAGCACTCGCCATTGGTTCTGGACCAATAGACTTTAAAAAAGTTTGCGGGTGAAATGTCCCTGCGCCCACTTCCATATCAAGTGGTTGAATAATGACACAGCCTTGCTGCGCCCAATAATCCTGTAAAGCCAGGATCAAACCTTGAAAGGTTTTTACGTCATATTTTTGCATATTTGGCTTTTTACTATCTAAGAAGTAGCGTGAAAATTACCCTTAGTATACCGTGTGTACACTCAGGTTTTAAGCAGTTTGTGTAATTGAAGAAAATAAAAAAGGAGCCATTAGGCTCCTTTTTTGAAGTAAGTATTATTTTTTACACGTCTAAGTTAACTACGCGCAGTGCGTTAGTTTCAATAAACTCACGGCGTGGCTCTACTTGGTCACCCATTAATGTAGCAAATAACTGATCGGCGCCAACGGCATCTTCAATTGTTACTTGTAACATACGGCGTGCATCTGGGTCCATTGTCGTTTCCCAGAGCTGGCTTGGGTTCATTTCACCTAGTCCTTTATAGCGTTGAATATATAAACCACGCTTAGACTCAGCAATCAACCATTCTAAAGCATCCACAAAGTTATCAACAGGAAGTGTTTTCTCTCCGCGTTGAATATATGCGCCTTCAGTAATGATGTTTGCGATGTTAACACCAGTTGCAGCAATACGTTGATAGTCACGTGATGCAATAAAGTCATGACTAAGTACATGTGACTTATCTACACCGTGCTGGCGAATATTCACAACTGGATAGTATAAGTTACGTTCAGTATCATGCTGTGTTGCAGCATTAAAAATAGTTGCATCTTCATCACGAGTAACTAAATCGTCAACTAACTCTTTAGTCCATGCAATTACTTTAGCTTCGTCTGAAAGGTCTTCTTTTTTCAGCTCGGTTTGGTAGATTAAACGCTCCATAACCGTACTTGGATATTTACGTTTTAAGCGCTCGATTACTTTAACTGTGTTTTGGTAATCGTGAACTATTGTTTCTAGTGCTTCACCTTCGAGTGCCGATGCATCAGTACCTGTATATAAAGCAGCATTGTTAAGCGCAAGTGATGTTAGATATTCTACTAATGCAGGATCATCTTTAATATAACGCTCTTGCTTGCCTTTTTTCACTTTATAAAGTGGTGGTTGAGCAATGTAAATATAACCGCGCTCAACGATTTCTGGCATTTGACGATAGAAGAATGTTAGTAGTAACGTACGAATGTGAGAACCATCCACGTCCGCATCGGTCATGATAATGATACGATGATAACGTAGTTTTTCAGGATTATATTCGTCACGACCAATACCACAACCTAATGCAGTAATTAGCGTTGCTACTTCTTGCGAAGATAACATTTTGTCAAAACGTGCTTTTTCTACGTTTAAGATTTTACCCTTAAGAGGAAGAATAGCTTGGTTTTTACGGTTACGTCCCTGCTTGGCTGATCCGCCAGCAGAGTCCCCTTCCACTATATATAGTTCTGATTGTGCAGGATCTTTTTCCTGACAATCGGCTAACTTACCTGGCAAGCCAGCTAAATCCATAGCGCCTTTACGACGTGTCATTTCACGGGCTTTACGCGCCGCTTCACGCGCACGAGATGCATCAATGATTTTACCAACAACAATTTTGGCATCTACTGGGTTTTCTAATAAAAACTCAGTGAACTTTTCAGCCATTGCTTGCTCAACCGCAGATTTAACTTCGCTTGAAACGAGCTTATCTTTAGTTTGTGATGAAAACTTAGGATCAGGAACTTTAACGCTTACAACTGCAGTTAGGCCTTCACGGGCATCATCGCCGGTCGCATTACTGGTTGTTTTTGCCTTTTTATTAAAGCCTTCTTTTTCCATGTAGTTATTAAGTGTACGTGTTAGCGCAGACCTAAAACCGGCTAAGTGAGTACCACCATCACGTTGTGGAATATTATTTGTGAAACAATAAATATTTTCTTGGTATGCATCATTCCACTGCATTGATACTTCAACGCTAATACCATCTTCTTCACGTTCGTGAGTAAAATGGAATACACCTTTATGGATAGGTGTTTTATTACGGTTTAAGTATTCTACGAATGCTTGAATACCGCCTTCGTATTTAAAGTGATCAGATTTATTTTCTTCACGTTCATCATTTAAAATGATGCTCACACCTGAATTTAGGAATGAAAGCTCGCGTAAACGCTTAGCTAAAATTTCGTAATGAAAATCTAGATTTGTAAATGTTTCACCACTTGGCCAAAAACGTAATTCTGTACCAGTCGTTTCTGAATCACCAATAACTGCTAAAGGTGCATCTGGAACACCCATAGTGTAAAACTGCTCATGAAGTTTTCCTTCACGACGAACAGTAAGCTTTAACTTTTCAGAAAGTGCATTTACAACAGAAACACCAACACCGTGTAAACCACCTGATACTTTATAAGAGTTATCATCAAACTTACCACCAGCATGAAGTACCGTCATGATAACTTCTGCTGCTGATACGCCTTCTTCTTCATGAATAGAAGTTGGGATACCACGACCGTTATCTCTTACTGAGACAGAACCGTCTAAGTGAATCGTTACATAAATATCATCACAATGACCAGCTAAGGCTTCATCGATAGAGTTATCGACTACTTCAAACACCATGTGGTGTAAGCCTGTGCCATCATCGGTGTCCCCTATATACATTCCAGGACGCTTTCTTACTGCATCTAATCCTTTAAGTACTTTAATACTCGACGCGCCATAATTATCAGACATGGTTAATCCCACTTATCTTGTTATTAGGTTGCCATGTTTCACGTGGAACATTTGTAGTTCTCGTTGCATGGGTTCCACCACAGCAGAAATACTTTCAGACAAAATTGAAGAGATAAAAATTTGAGAACTGCAGTGAGACAATAATTGTCCGACTTTCTCTTTTGTATCTTCGCCTAACTCTGAAGGTAGATCATCTATTAGCAATATAGATTGCTTATCTGTCTCTGACTCAATTAAGCTATTTTGCGTTACTTTTAACGCATACAGTAATAGCTTCAATTGACCGCGTGAGAACGTATTCTCTACGCTATTGCCAGCGACACTAAAACTAAAATCGGCCTTGTGCGGCCCTTTACTTGTAAACCCTTGGCGAGCATCTCGCTCAAAGTTTTGCTCTAATGCATCTGCAAGAGATTCATTCTCTTTCCAGCCTGCATTAAAGGTCATTTCTAAATCACGTACAAGCGTTAATTCTGCACACATTTTATCAAAAAATTGCTGATTAAACCTACTTATATACGCCATTCTTAATTTATTTATTTGTTCAGCCAGTCTAACAAATTCTTTGTCCCAAAACTTAATTTGGTCAAAATAATTCTTAGGCTTAGTCTTTAGCAATGCATTACGCTGTTTTAATACTTTATTAAACGATTGCCACAAGTAAAAAAACTCATGTTCCACGTGGAACAAACCCAAATCTAAAAACTTTCTACGTTCTTTAGGTCCACCAAAAAATAAAGAATAACTCTCTGGTGTAATTATTTGAACTGGCATGAGCTGAGCGAGCTCTGACACTTTACGACTTGCCTTACCCTGAATTTTTAAATTCGTTTCGCCTGTTTGGGTTTTACTTATACCAATAGGAATAGATAAATCATGTATTGTTTTACGACCATGAATAACAAACTGTTCTTGCTGGTGCGCAATAATACTTTTGTGTTTTGGAGTACGAAAAGACTTGCCGTGAGAAAGGTAATAAATAGCTTCTAAAAGGCTAGTTTTACCACTGCCATTTTCACCATATATTATGTTAACGCCATTTACTGGTTCTAGCGTCAGTGCCTCAATATTACGAAAACATTTGAGGCTCAAATGACTTAAACTCATTGTGTATTAATAGTCTTATAAACGCATAGGCATAACAACGTACATCGCTTCTTCATCGCCTGCACCTTCAATTAGTGCGCTGCTGTTTGAATCGGCTAATGTAAATAATACATCTTCTGTTTTTAATGTATTTAAAACGTCTAATACATAAGATACGTTAAAACCTATCTCTAAATCGTCGCCTTGGTAACTTACCTCAACAACTTCTTCAGCTTGCTCTTGTTCTGGGTTGTTAGCCGTAATTTTTAATAAACCATTTGATAAGTTTAAACGAACACCCCTAAACTTTTCGTTCGATAGAATAGATACGCGCTGAAAAGCATTTCGCAGCCATTCACGATTAGCCGTAATTACTTTGTCGCCACCGCGCGGTAATACACGACGATAGTCAGGAAAACGTCCATCAACCAATTTACTCGTAAATATAAATTCAAGGTCAATAATGCGAATATGATTAGCGCCAAACTGAATTGTTACTAACTCGTCATCAGCAACCATTAGGCGCATTATTTCTTGCACCCCTTTACGAGGGATAATGAGTTGCCGCTGAGTGTTAAGCGATTGCGTTAATTGCTTTTGCGCTATAGCCAAACGGTGTCCGTCAGTGGCCACTGTTTTTATATCAGTATTATCTACTTCAAACGACATACCATTTAAGTAATAACGTACATCTTGATTCGCCATCGAAAAATGCGTGCTTTCAAGTAACTTTCGAAGCTCTAAACGAGTAAGCTGAAACTCAACCTCTCCATCCCACTGCTCTAAATTTGGAAAGTCATCAGCCGATAAAGTCGTTAATGAAAAGCGACTTTTACCACTAGTCAAAAGTAATTGATGCTCTTGCAAGCTTAAAGTAATGTCTGAACCATCAGGTAGACTTTTACAAATATCGAGTAACTTTTTAGCGGGTAACGTTAGTTTTGTATCAGCAATGTCATCACCTACAAATACGCCCGAAACGAGTTCAATTTCAAGGTCAGTCCCTGTCATTGAAAGCTGTCCGTTTTCTACTACTAACAAAACGTTAGATAAAATTGGTAGCGTGTGTTTACGCTCTATGGCGCCAGACACTTGTACCAATGGCTTTAAAAATTGTTGTCTTGATATTGTTATTTGCATAATAAAGTCAGCCCTAAGATGACAATGTTCTTATTAAATTTTGGTAATCTTCTTTAATTTCGTGGCTTTCGTCACGTAGCGATTTGATCTTACGACAAGCGTGCAATACGGTCGTATGATCGCGTCCACCAAATGCATCACCAATCTCCGGTAAACTGTGATTAGTTAATTCTTTAGACAGTGCCATAGCAACTTGTCGCGGTCTCGCTATAGAGCGACTGCGACGCTTAGACAACAGGTCTGATATACGAATTCGATAGTATTCAGCAACCGTACGTTGAATGTTATCTATGGTAACCAGTTTATCTTGCAAGGCAAGCAAATCACGCAGCGCCTCTTTTACAAAATCGATAGAAATTGGACGTCCTGTAAAGTTAGCGTTAGCAATTACACGGTTAAGCGCGCCTTCTAATTCGCGTACATTTGAACGTAATTTTTTAGCGATAAAAAAAGCAACTTCGTGAGGTAAGTTTATTTTACTCTGCTGGGCTTTTTTCATCAAAATAGCAACTCGCGTTTCGAGCTCTGGTGGCTCAATCGCGATAGTTAACCCCCAACCAAAACGTGATTTAAGACGATCTTCAACGCCTTCAATCTCTTTAGGATAACGGTCAGAGGTCAAGATAATTTGCTGGTTGCCTTCAAGTAAGGCATTAAAGGTATGAAAGAACTCTTCTTGAGAGCGTTCTTTGTTAGCAAAAAATTGAATATCATCAATCATTAATGCGTCAACACTTCGGTAATAGCGTTTAAACTCTTCAATTGCATTATTTTGTAGCGCTTTTACCATATCTTGAACAAAGCGCTCTGAATGCATATAAACAATTTTAGCATCCGGCTTATTAGCCATTATGCCATTACCTACAGCATGCAATAAGTGAGTTTTACCTAAACCAGTACCACCGTATATAAATACAGGGTTAAAAGCAGAACCAGGATTATCTGCAACTTGCGTGGCCGCAGCTTTTGCTAATTGGTTTGATTTACCTTCAACAAAACTATCAAATGTGTAGTTTTCTTTAATATTAGATTTATAACCAGACTTAGGTGCAGGCTCAACCACCGGCTTTTGCTCTCGAGGCTGTTGCTTTGTTGAAGCCTGCGCACTTGGCGCTAGTTGAGTTTCTACAACAGGTGCAGCCTGCGCATTCAATAAAGGTTTACTTCCCACATCAAAACGCAGCTCTGGTGCTTCAACGCCACAGATCTCAACCAATAATTCGTTAATTCTATTTAGGTACTTTTCTCTCACCCAATCAAGCACAAAGCGATTAGGTGCATAAATCGTCAAGGTATCTTCGGTACTTTCTGCTTGAAGTGGTCTTACCCACATACTGAACTGCTGCGAAGGCAATTCATCTTGCAATACATATAAACAACTTTGCCAAACCGACAGATACACAGTTAAACTCCCAGAGATATAATTTTTATTCCCGCACATCATTAATGATTAAAAATCATGCATTTATTGCGTTAAAATAGCCAAATAAGTGGCCTAAGGCCGCGTATTATGAAGGCACTTTATCCACAAGTAAAAGATTGATTTTTATAAAATTGTTGATATCGCTGTATAAAAACATTAACAGACTGATTTTAATGAGCTTTTATTTAAAAGCCAGAAGATAGATCATAACAAAATAACACTAAGATCGCGAACAAATTTTACGATCCACTTTACTTTTCCCCCGCTTTTATTCACTTTCTATACAGGGGCTGTGGAAAACTTCTTATTTATGATGATCCTAGTTGATCATAATTTTCGATCACCATTAATAGAGTAACTAACACTTAGTATAGAGTGTAATTATGATTGACTTTAAGTCACTTCATCTATAATATCTCGCGCTCGCAATGGCACCTATGCCAGGATCGCGACCTGTATAGGATGTTTTAACTTTAACCGATCGGATGAGATTGTTATGAAAAGAACTTTTCAACCTAGCGTTTTAAAACGCAAACGTGCACACGGCTTCCGTGCTCGCATGGCAACTGTAAATGGCCGTAAAGTATTAGCACGTCGCCGCGCTAAAGGCCGCAAAGTTCTTTCTGCTTAATTTATAAGTGGAAGACTTTAGCTTTGGCAGGGAGTTACGTCTGTTAACTCCCTCGCATTACTCTCGCATATTTAATGAACCCGCTCGGGCTGCAACTCCTTTCTTTACTCTATTAGCTAAACCGAATGACCAAGATAAACCTAGGTTAGGTCTTACTGTTGCTAAAAAACGTGTAAAAAAGGCATGCCAACGAAACCGTATTAAACGTCTCGCTCGCGAAAGTTTTCGTTTAAATCAACACAGCATCGATAATATTGATATTGTGCTTATGGTCAAAAATGGTATTGACGATCAGTCTAATGAAGAATTAACCAAGCAACTTACTAAATTATGGCGAAAAATTAACGAACGCTGTAAACCAGGTGCACCTAAACCGCCACCTTTTAAGAAACGCCCTAACAAATCAGCTAAATCTAATAAACAAGCCTAATTGCAATAGAATTGCAGGGTTAATTAATGTATCTTTAGCTCACCTTTTAATCATGCATTTAAAATTTCTAATTGAGTCTTTAAATACATGATATCTATCTCACTAAACTTAAGTAGGGGCATAAACATCATGAGGTTACTTAAACCACTTGTTGCTTTACCAACTTTTTGTTTAGTGTTATTTATCCGCGGTTATCAAAAGTGGATTAGCCCGCTGTTAGGTCCGCATTGTCGTTTTAATCCAACCTGCTCTAGTTACGCTATTCAAGCAATTAAATTGCATGGATCGGTAAAAGGGAGTTGGTTAGCTTTAAAGCGCATATTAAAATGCCATCCTTTACATTCAGGCGGAGATGACCCCGTCCCTGAAAAATATATTAACCACCAACACGAGAAATAAGAGCTGTTATGGAATCGCAACGCACGTTTTTATTAATTGGCCTAATGCTAGTGTCGTTTTTATTGTTCCAAGAATGGGACAATGATTACAACAAGCCTAAAGTCGATCCAAGTGCCACAACACAAACACTAAAAGCAAATTCACCAGAGTCAGATGATTATATTCCTTCATCATCAGATTCAGAATTACCTACTTCAGCAACTTTAGCTAAACGTTCAGTTATTGAAATTACAACTGACGTTTTTAAAGTTAAAATTGACACCAAAGGCGGTGACATTGTTGAAACAGACCTTCTTCAATATGAAGACACCAAAGGAAGTAACACGCCTTATATGTTGCTTGGTGAGTTTGATGGTAATCAATACTTTTCACAAAGTGGCTTAATTGGTTTAAATGGCCCTGACGCATCAGCGAATGGTCGCCCTACTTACAGTACCGAACAAAAATCATATACCTTAACAGGTGATGAGCTTCGCGTTCCACTTCAGTTTACTGATAGTAATGGTGTTAACTTTACTAAAACGTATGTATTCAAAAAAGGTCAATACGATGTTGGTCTAGAATACAAAATTAACAACACCACCAGCGCACCGCTTCAAGTACAGCTATACACGCAAATTAAGCGCACAGTACAAGAAAAAGGCAGCATGGTTGATCAAAACTATTTAGGCGCTGCATACGGTACTGATGAAGAACCTTACGAAAAATATAGTTTTTCAGATATGGCTGATAAAAACCTAAACAAAAACACCCAAGGTGGTTATGTTGCCTTTATACAACATTACTTTGTAAGTGCTTGGGTGCCAATGCAGGATCAATCAAATACAATTTATAGCTTAATTACAAAAAGTAATGCCGCTATTATTGGTGCTAAAGATGAAGCTGTTAATATTCAAGCTGGTAGTGAGCAAACACTAACTGCTATTTATTATATGGGTCCGAAAGAATCAGATATTCTTGAAGCGATTCACTCAGACCTAGATTTAACTGTAGACTACGGTTGGTTATGGTTTATTTCGCAGCCTTTATTTGTATTGCTAAAATGGTTACACAGCATTTTAGGTAACTGGGGTGTAGCCATTATTGCCATCACTATTATCGTTAAATCGTTAATGTACCCACTTACCAAAGCGCAATACACTTCAATGGCAAAAATGCGTGCCCTACAGCCTAAAATGGCAGCCCTTAAAGAAAAGTTTGGTGATGACCGTCAAAAATTCGGCCAAGCAACTATGGAAATGTACAAAAAAGAAAAAGTGAACCCTATGGGTGGCTGTTTCCCTATTTTGCTACAAATGCCAATTTTCTTAGCCTTGTTCTACGTATTCTTAGAGTCTACTGAACTTCGCCATGCTGAATTTATTTTTTGGTTAACTGACCTTTCTGCGAAAGACCCATACTACGTACTACCAATCTTATTTGGTTTGAGTATGTTTGTGACGCAAAAACTACAACCTATGACGGTGACAGATCCAATGCAGCAAAAAATGATGACCTTTATGCCGGTTATCTTCTCTGTATTTTTCTTATGGTTCCCATCGGGTTTGGTTCTTTACTGGTTAGTGTCTAACCTTATTTCTATTGTCCAGATGCTAATCATCTACCGTGGCATGGAAAAGAAAGGAATTAAAGTAAGAGGCTAATTGCCTATACCCAAGCCACATCAAGATGGTTTGGGTATATTACTCATATAAAGGCGACTTCGGTCGCCTTTTTTATTGCCTGTTTTTCACCAGAGTATTCGCGAGTGTTTATTTCATAGGTTACAATACCGCCATAAAGTTACTCATCGTTGGCAAATTAATAGCATGATCAATCAAGATACAATTGCAGCACAAGCAACTGCCCCCGGACGTGGTGGTGTTGGTATTATTCGCGTTTCAGGTAGCCTTGCTAAAAGTGTTGCCGAAAAAGTGGTAGGTAAAATACCTAAAGTTCGCTACGCCGATTATGTGCCATTTAAAAGCCTTACTGGCGAACAGCTTGATCAAGGTATTGCCATTTACTTTGCAGGCCCTAACTCATTTACTGGCGAAGACGTACTTGAATTACAAGGCCACGGCGGTCCTGTAGTACTGGATATGTTACTTAAAGAAATTAGTAAAATAGACGGCGTTCGTTTAGCAAAGCCAGGTGAGTTTTCTGAGCGTGCATTTATGAACGACAAGCTTGATTTAACACAAGCAGAAGCCATCGCCGACTTAATTAATGCCACGAGCGAACAAGCCGCTAAAAGCGCCCTACAGTCGCTGCAAGGTGAATTTTCTAAGCACATAGAAACACTCGTTGAAAAAGTAATTCACTTACGTATGTACGTAGAAGCGGCAATTGATTTTCCTGATGAAGAAATTGATTTTTTATCTGACGGTAAAGTATCTGGTGATTTAGATGCCATTATAAATCAGCTCAATACCGTAACCAATCAAGCTAAACAAGGCAGCATCATGCGCGAAGGTATGCGTGTTGTAATTGCAGGTCGCCCTAATGCGGGTAAATCAAGCTTACTCAATGCCCTAGCTGGTCGTGAAGCCGCAATCGTAACAGAAATAGCCGGTACCACTCGCGACGTACTACGAGAGCATATACATATAGATGGTATGCCACTGCATATTATAGATACCGCAGGCCTACGGGAAAGCCCCGATCGCGTAGAGCAAATAGGTATTGAACGTGCTTGGGATGAAATAAACCAAGCCGATCGGGTTTTATTTATGCTTGATGGCACCGATACGATAGATACTGACCCGCACAAAATTTGGCCTGAATTTATGGCAAAATTACCTGAAGGTATGGGCGTTACGGTCATCAGAAATAAAGCTGATTTGTCGGGCGATATAGTCGGTATGGAGCAAGAGCAACAATACCCGGTTATCAGCTTAAGCGCCAAAAATGCTGACGGTATTGAACTCGTTCGCGAGCATTTAAAGGCCTGTATAGGTTTTCAGGGCGCAACTGAAGGCGGCTTTATGGCGCGCCGCCGTCATCTAGATGCACTAGAAAGTGCTGCGTATCATTTAGATACAGGTAAAACGCAATTAGAAATGCACATTGCCGGTGAAATACTGGCTGAAGAACTTCGTTTAACACAGCAGTATTTAAACGAAATTACAGGTGAATTTACTTCAGACGACTTACTTGGCAAAATATTTAGCTCGTTTTGTATCGGTAAATAATTAAAAGTTAAAACTTAAAGGGGGTAAATTTTATTTAGCCCCTTTAATTAAATAGTTCATAATATTCAGATAAATAAAGTGAAATCACTTTATTAAACTCCTCCAAACTAGGCTCACCTTGTCCATTTTGTTCTAACAGCCATTTTTTAATTTTATAGCTAATAACAACACCTTCCTCATTACAAAACTGCTCATCGTATACATAGAAATCTAAGGACATCCCTGGTGAGTAGGAAGTACAATTTACAAACCCTTCATTATGAAAATAATTAGCCATTGATATACTAGAAATAATCATCGTAGGTATACCTAAAAAACTACAAAATACAGCCACTTTAATTACTAGCCCTAGTATTTTTTTACTTGGACGTCTATTAAATATCCCATGAGCAAACATATATGCAAGTATAAATAAAAGTGGGATAAAGCAAATAAAGCCAAAAGCTTTTCCCTTTTGCTTCAAAAAATAAATTTTCCCTTCACTTATATCATTTATAGTCTGAATTAACTTTAAGGCTTCATTAAAAAATAAATATACTAGAAAAAGAAAAAACAATGTAAGGAAAGTAAAAAGGGTATAAAAGATAGCTTTTTTAAATAAGCTATCTTCTGGGTGAAAAACAACTTCATGAGATTTCAAAATACATCTCCGAAGTCAGGAATTCCAAATAACCCCTTCATATTTTTTAGGTTTTCAAGTGGTTGCTTCTCAGGAGAAGTAAAAGTTCTTCTGCTAATTTTCTTTAGTAATTCACTTTCATACTTAATTAAGAATTGTGCTATTTTCTCAACTAGATGATTAAGCTCATCCTCAAAGAAAAATGTAGCTGTAATACCAATAGCTCCCCCAACTAATACCACGACTAACAGAGGGACAGCTGCAATAGTAGTTCCAACTAAAACAGCACCTGCCGCTAATGCCATAACAGAAGCTCCAACAGAGGCTAGGGCAATAGTTAAATCAACAGCAACTCCACCAACAAAATGATGCCATGTTAGACGGTCTTCCAACATTTGATCTATAAATCGGAACACTGGAGAAGCTAATAAAGTAAAAACAACTCCACCTTTTAAAGCACTTTTAGCTGCTTGGTAACCTAAACCAACTGTAAAAATTTTGGGGTTTTTCGCTAGATATAAAGTACCTGTTAAATGACTTTTAAGAGAAGGTGTAACTTCCATTATTAGAGTAGGAGAGCCTGAATAAACTTTAACTCTATATTTTGATAGAATTCCACCTTTATTACTTAAGTCAGCAGCTAAAAAAGCTAGGGCTTTTACATCTCCTATTAATGGAACTTGTAAGATAATTTTTTTTATCCAATTGTATATGGCGACCCAATTTATAGGTAAGCTATTTTTTATTTCCAATAAAATATGCATTTCATCAGCAATTTGAGTTCTCGTTTTTCCTTGTTTCAACTTAGAGTGAACATAAAAATCTAAGAATTCATTTGTATAAAAGTATAACTTCCAGCATTTTTTATCTCATGTTCAATTTTTTTCACACGCCTCTTTTGTGCTATAGCTTTACGAGCATAAACTGACATAATCTAATCTCCTTATTAATTAGTACTACTATATTTTTGATGATAAAAAATATAGTAGTACTAATTAATAAAAAACTAAAGCATTATCGAATACCCAATCCATAGGGAGAATTATATTCTAAGTGAACTCTATAGCGATTAAACAGCTTACTAATCAAACGAAATTATTGCTTTTATTTATGGCTCAGAGCTTATGTTTTTACCAAAGTTATCCGGTTTATTTTCAAAATTTCTTGCCTTTAAGGCAAAAAATTAACTTGATTACTGTTCTAAAAAGAATAAATATTTCATTCTTAGTAAAATAATACAAACATATTAAAATCGAAAATATTGTAATAAAACAGCTTTACCCAGCCCATTCACTAAAAATAACGGCTCTAAACCTACATTAAATTAAAAATATCCAGATCACTTATCCACAAAGCCAGCTTTTTTGCTCAAATAAATACCAAAACAAGGTAAATCAGCCGCAAAAAACTCGCGATCAATTAAAATTTACCTGTTTATAAGCTTATTTTTTATTAATTTCATTAGATCTGCTCTATTAGATCATTTTTTAAAATTATTTTTGATCTGTCTTTGAGGTTATCAACAGGCTTTATATCCACATTATGATCAACATGTATTTTCGATCGAAAAATTTGCAATTCAGTTTTTGACTAATAAGTAATATCAATAGCTTAGCGAATATAAAACAACCTAAAAATCACTTTAAACATAGCTTCCCCCAACCTTATCAACAACTTGATAAGAAGATTACATTTAAAGATAATTTGTTAATCTATTAATTATCAATAAGTTAAAGGCTCTCTAAAAAAGCAGTGTAAAATTACTACAAAAATAGTTATACAAAATAACACTCTTAACTTTACTGTTATACTCACTCGGTTATCATAGGCAACAATTAAAACTAATGTGATCACTAATATTCATGAGTTCAGTAAATCTTATTGTTGGCAGCCAAATGGGATCAGCCGAGTATGTTGCAGAGCAATTAAACGATGAACTTAATAATCGAGGTATTACGAGTCAACTGCATGATCAACCTGAGTTTAATAATATTGATCAGCAAAATACTATTTGGCTAATCTGTACATCAACGTATGGTGCGGGTGATTACCCTGAAAACCTTATTAGTTTTGTGGAAGATCTGACACAAGCAAATGATTTATCTCATTTAAAATATTCAGTAATCGCTTTGGGCGACACCAGTTATGACACTTATAACCTTGCTGGACGTAATATAGATGCATTATTAACTCAAAAAGGGGCTATGAAAGTAGCAGAGCGTTTAGAGCTTAATATTCTTGATGAACCACTACCAGAAGATACTGCATTAGCATGGATAGACTCTTGGATAGCTCAAACAGGCTTAAAATAGATAGATCAAGTGAAAAGTTATATATAAAGTTACCCACAATTTACTAATAATTTAATAGATTTTGTGGATAAAGATTGAATAAACTGCTTTTTAAAGCATGCTTATCCATTGGATAAGATCTAACTGATTCAGCCCTGTGCATAAAGTGCCTTTTTGATCAGAGCTTATTTGCTGGATGATCCGATCATATTAACACCTTTAGATCCGATCTAATTTCATGTTTTAAATGAAGATCTAAACCTTATCAACAGAAAAGCCGATCAGTAGTAGTAATAGTAATTAAAGATCTCTTTAAAAGATCCTTTATATTATTAGAGATCACATACTTAGATCTTGCCCACTGTTTAATCATTTATCTTCTGCTAATTTCTAGGTAGAATACGCTCCCTTTTGAAGTTTACCGGTTTGATTTAAGTAGGACCCCATTAATGATTTTTCACGAAAATTTTGACGTTATCGTAGTAGGTGGTGGACATGCTGGCACTGAAGCCGCATTAGCAGCTGCCCGAATGGGGATGAATACCCTGCTACTGACTCACAATATGGATACCCTTGGTCAAATGTCTTGTAATCCAGCAATTGGTGGGATAGGCAAAGGTCATTTGGTAAAAGAAATTGACGCGCTTGGTGGTGCAATGGCACAAGCTATTGACAAAGGCGGGATCCAATTTCGTACACTGAATTCTTCAAAAGGACCTGCTGTTCGTGCAACTCGAGCACAAGCAGATCGTGCTTTGTACAAAGCGGCAATTCAAACAACATTACAAAACCAAGATAACCTTAAAATTTTTCAACAATCATGTGATGATCTTATTGTTGAAAACGATCGTGTCACTGGCGTAGTAACTCAAATGGGTTTACGTTTTAGTGCACCGAGTGTGGTGCTAACCGTAGGTACTTTTTTAGGTGGCCAAATACACATAGGTTTAGAAAATTACAAAGGTGGCCGTGCTGGCGATCCTCCATCAATTGCATTGGCTGAACGTTTACGCGAGCATCCTTTTAGAGTGGATCGTTTAAAAACAGGTACACCGCCGCGTATTGATGCCCGTACTGTTGATTTTACAAAAATGGAAGCACAGCCTGGTGATACACCAACACCTGTATTTTCATTTATGGGTAAACAATCAGATCACCCACAACAAATACCGTGTTACATCACTTACACAAACGAAAAAACACATGATGTAATTCGTAAAAATTTACATCGTTCACCAATGTACTCAGGTGTTATTGAAGGGATTGGCCCACGCTACTGCCCATCAATTGAAGATAAAATTGTTCGTTTTGCAGATAAAGACAAACATCAAATTTTTGTTGAGCCAGAAGGCTTAACCTCTTATGAGCTATACCCTAACGGTATTTCAACAAGTTTACCGTTTGACGTGCAATTAGAAATAGTGCAATCAATTACAGGTTTTGAAAACGCACATATTTGTCGTCCTGGTTACGCTATTGAATACGATTACTTTGATCCACGTGATTTAAAACAGTCTTTAGAAACTAAATTTATTGAAGGCTTATTTTTTGCGGGTCAAATTAACGGTACTACCGGCTATGAAGAAGCCGGTGCACAAGGCTTAATTGCAGGTATGAATGCGGCGCTAAAAGTGCAAGGTAAAGATTCTTGGACTCCACGCCGTGATGAAGCTTACGTGGGTGTTTTAATCGACGATTTGGCAACACTGGGTACGAAAGAACCGTACCGTATGTTTACAAGCCGTGCCGAATACCGTTTATTACTTCGTGAAGATAATGCTGATATTCGTTTAACTGAAAAAGGCCGTGAGCTAGGACTTGTTAATGACGAACGCTGGCAGGCTTTTAATGAAAAAATAGAAGTGATCGAAAAAGAGAAACAGCGTATTAAAGATACATGGATCCACAAAGATCATAATGTTATTGATCAAGTTAATGCATTACTAAAAACACCGCTTACTCGTGAAGCTAGTTTAGAAGAATTACTTCGCCGTCCTGAGATTCGCTATAACGATCTTATGGCTATTGATGGATTAGGATCTGAATTTACAAACAAAGCCGCACTTGAACAAGTTGAGATCCATACTAAGTACGCCGGTTACATTGCGCGTCAACAAGATGAGATCAATAAACAACTTCGTCATGAGCAAACAATTTTACCAAAAGAGTTTGATTATAAAACCGTATCTGGTTTATCAAATGAGGTAGTTGCAAAGCTTGTTGAGTCGCGTCCTGACACTATTGGTCAAGCATCGCGTATTTCTGGTATCACCCCAGCGGCGATTTCGCTATTATTAGTGTATCTGAAGAAGCAAGGCTTATTACGCAAATCTGCGTAACAGTAAGGGTACATAGTGTTACAGCAACAATTAACTACATTGTTAGCGCAAACTGATATTGCGCTAACAGAAAAACAACAGCAACAGCTAGTTCGTTACGTCGAGTTACTGAATAAGTGGAACAAAGCTTATAATTTAACCTCAGTACGCTTACCAGAAGAAATGATGATTAAGCATATTATGGATAGCTTAGTTGTTGCGCCTCATTTACCCGGTCATCATTATATTGATGTTGGAACAGGACCTGGTTTACCGGGTATCGTATTAGCGATTGCATTACCGGATACACATTTTGTGTTATTAGATAGCTTGGGCAAACGTATACGATTTTTAATGCATGTTAAACATGAACTTGGACTCGATAACGTCACCCCTGTGCAGTCAAGAGTTGAAGAATATCAACCAAGTGTTAAATTAGATGGCGTACTCAGTCGTGCATTTGCTTCATTACAAGATATGGTTGACTGGTGTTCGCACTTAATTGATCATTCGGGTAAATTTATAGCCCTTAAGGGTGTATTCCCTAGCGAAGAGCTAGAGTCATTACCCGCTGGCGTTAAGTTTGAGCAAAAAATTGCATTAGAAGTACCTAAGTTAGATGCACAACGACATTTAATTATTCTTTCTAAAGACTAGGGATCAGAGACACCGTGGCAAAAGTCATCGCATTAGCAAATCAAAAAGGTGGAGTGGGTAAAACTACAACCGCTGTTAATCTCGCTGCGTCCATGGCTGCAACGAAACGTAAAGTGCTGTTAATTGATCTCGATCCGCAAGGTAATGCGACTATGGGTAGTGGCGTGGATAAGTATGGCGATGTGCCAACTATTTACGATTTGCTAATTGAAGATAAACCTATAGAAGACGTAATCATCAAAGAAACGTCGGGCGAATATCATATGATTGCTGCAAATGGTGACGTAACCGCTGCAGAAGTTAAGCTTATGGAATTATTTGCTCGTGAAGTGCGTTTGCGTAACGCGCTTGAAAAAATTCAGGATCAGTACGAATTTATTTTTATCGACTGTCCCCCTTCTCTAAATATGCTAACGGTTAACGCCATGGCAGCAGCCGATTCTATTTTAGTACCTATGCAGTGTGAGTATTATGCGCTCGAAGGACTAACAGCATTAATGGATACGATTACGCAACTTGCTAAGTTAGTGAATCCTAGCTTACAAATTGAAGGCATACTTCGTACTATGTATGATCCACGCAATCGTTTAGCAAATGATGTATCAGAACAATTAAAACAACATTTTGGCGATAAAGTATATCGCACGGTGATCCCACGTAATGTTCGCTTAGCGGAAGCCCCAAGTTTTGGTACTCCTGCTATGTATTATGACCGGGCATCAAGTGGCGCTAAAGCCTATTTAGCACTTGCTGGTGAAATGCTGCGCAGAAAAGAAAAAACAGCGTCAGTTGTCGCCTAACTTTGAGGTAAAAAAATAACATGTCTGCTAAAAAACGAGGTTTAGGCCGAGGACTCGACGCACTTTTAAGTTCGTCAAAGCCTGCACCAATCGAAAGCAAGGAACAAGACACATCAAATGTGACCGAAGCTGTGCAAAATGCAGCTGGACCCAATAACAGTGAATTACAAAAACTCCCTATTGAGTTTTTACACTCAGGTAAATATCAACCTCGTAAAGACATGTCTGAAGAAGCGTTAGAGGAGCTTGCTAGTTCTATTCGCTCACAAGGGATAATTCAACCAATAGTTGTACGCCCTGTTGCCCACAATAGTTTTGAAATCATAGCGGGTGAGCGTCGTTGGCGCGCAGCGCAAATAGCAAAGCTTGAAACGGTACCTTGTATTATTAAAGATGTACCAGATGAAGCAGCCGTTGCTATTGCACTAATAGAAAATATTCAGCGTGAAGACTTAAATGCAATGGAGGAAGCCGTTGCGTTAAATCGCTTACTTAATGAATTTGAATTAACACATCAGCAAGTAGCTGATGCCGTTGGTAAATCACGCACCACAGTCACTAATTTATTACGCTTAAATAATTTAAACGGTGATGTGAAAATTTTGTTAGAGCATGGTGATATCGAAATGGGTCATGCGCGTTGCTTATTAGCCCTTGAGGGTGAAGCACAATCCGATGCTGCTCGTTTAGCCGTAGCTAAAGCGCTCACTGTTCGTGAAACAGAAAAGCTAGTACGCTCAATTTTAGAGCCGATACCAGCTAAAGAAGTCATTGAAAAAGATCCAGATGTTAAGCAGTTAGAGCAACAACTCGCTGAAAACCTTGGTGCCAAAGTAGAAATTAACTACAACAAAAAAGGCAAAGGCAAGCTGGTTATTTCATATACAAATTTAGATGAGTTAGACGGCATTTTAAACCGTATCAATCACGACAATACCCACCATTAATTTATTACATGTCTGAAAAGAGACATTTGTAGCTATTTTGTGTTACAAACCGTCTACTCAAGTTGCAAAACTGGCAGGATTAAGTATAATTTCGCCAGTTTTAACACCCTAACAATTAGAACGCCATAAAGGTTAACTAACAGTGACTAATAAGTTAGCAAGTCCATATCGACTTGCCGCATTAAAGTTAATTTGTCTTCAGGGAGTTGTAGCATTAATTGCTGCTGTAATTATTTTTTTTAGTTCGGGAGTCAATGCCGCACTTTCATCACTCGCTGGTGGCGCTGTAGCAGTACTTCCACATTTTGTATTTGCGCTCTATGCATTTAGATATATGGGAGCAAGTAAAGCAGATCAAGCGTATGCTTCGTTAAAACGCGGCAACGGATTAAAATTTATGCTAACAATCGTATTGTTTGCGCTAGTACTAAAGCATTTTCCGGTAATTTTATTACCTTTTTTTAGTAGTTATGTACTGGCGTTATTTACTGGATTGTTTGCACCCGTTTTTTTTAAACATTAACTTTTGGGATATAACATGGCAGCAGAAGAAGTTACTCTATCTGGCCATATCCAGCACCATTTGACCAATGCTAAGATGTGCTCGACCGATACAGGTCTCGCCTTCAATAAAGCATGTACGGACAGTGGATTCTGGACATGGCATATAGATACCCTCGCGTGGTCAATCGGTTTAGGTCTTATATTTTTATGGATCTTCCGTAGTGCCGCTAAAAAATCAACACTAGGTGTACCTGGAAAATTTCAATGTTTTATTGAAATGGTCGTAGAGTTTGTTGGCGACAACGTACGCGATACTTTCCATGGTAAAAGCAAGCTTATTGCACCATTAGCATTAACGATATTCGTTTGGATATTTTTAATGAACTTGATGGATTTAATCCCAGTTGATTTCTTACCTGCACTTGCTGGCTTTGTTGGTGAGACTGCATTTGGTATGGATTCACATGACGTGTACATGAAAGTTGTACCTACTACAGATATCAATTTGACTGCAGCGCTAGCGCTAGGTGTATTTATTTTAATGATTGGTTACTCTATTAAAATAAAAGGCATTGGCGGGTTTATTAAAGAGTTAACGCTTCACCCGTTTAGCTCAAATAATATGGCACTACAAATCCTTTTAATCCCATTTAACTTATTACTTGAACTGATTGCGCTGGTTTCTAAACCGTTTTCATTAGCGCTACGTTTGTTTGGTAACTTATATGCGGGTGAATTGATTTTCATATTGATCGGCGCTATCGGATTTATGCAATTACCATTGCATTTTGTTTGGGCTGTATTCCATATCTTAGTCATTGTATTGCAAGCATTCGTATTTATGATGCTAACAATCGTATACCTAAGCATGGCAAGCTCAGATAATCACTAATTTTTATATTTACAATTTTACTTTTACTTTTAACTTTACAATTGAAACTTTGGAGAAAAAAATGGAACTAGTATTAGGTCTTAAGTACATCGCAGTAGCTTTACTAATCGGTTTTGGTGCAATCGGCACAGCAATCGGTTTTGGTAACATGGGCGGTAAATTCCTTGAAGCATGTGCGCGTCAACCTGAGCTTGCACCTTCGCTACAAGTTAAGATGTTTATTCTTGCTGGTCTAATCGATGCTGTAGCAATGATTGGTGTTGGTATCGCTATGGTATTGTTGTTCGTACTTTAATTTTATTTTTTGAACAGCTTACTATTTAAGGAGGAGCGGTTGTGAATTTAAACGCCACTCTTATCGGTGAATTGATTGCGTTTACGGTGTTCGTATTATTTTGTATGAAATACGTATGGCCACCACTAAACGGTGCAATTGAAGCTCGCCAGAAAAAAATCGAAGATGGTTTAGCTGCCTCTGATAGAGCCGAAAAAGACTTAGAACTTGCGCAAAAGAAAGCTGCTGAACAGCTTAAAGATGCAAAAGCTCAAGCGGCTGATATCATTGATCAAGCTAAAAAGCGTGCAGTGCTAATTGTTGACGAAGAAACAGTTCGTGGACAGCAAGAGCGTGAAAATATCATTGCTCAAGGGCACTCTGAAGTTGAGTCTGAGCGTAATCGTGTAACAGAAGAGCTACGTAAGCAAGTAGCAACTCTTGCAGTGATTGGCGCAGAACGTATTTTAGAGCGTGAAATTAATCAAGCCGCACATAGTGACATCGTTGAAAAACTTGTCGCTGAGCTGTAATTAGGAGGGTATGAGCATGTCTGAATTGACTACTATCGCTCGCCCATACGCTAAAGCGGCTTTTGAACTTGCCGTTGAAAAAGGCACTATAGAAAGTTGGAATGACATGTTGTTCTTTGCTGGCCACGTTGCCGGTGATGAACAAGCATCAGCCATTCTATCTGGATTGCCTACTGCTCATGCACAAGCTGAATTATTTATCAGCATTTGTGCAGAGCAGCTCAACGAACAAGGTCAAAACCTAGTTAAGGTGATGGCTGAAAATGGACGTTTGATAGCACTACCTGCAGTTGCACAGTTATTTGCTGAATTTAAAGCAGAATACGACAAAGAAATCGAAGTAGACGTGATTTCGGCAACACCTCTTGCTGCAACGCAGCAGGAGTCATTGGTAGCGGCACTTGAAAAACGTTTCGCACGCAAAGTTAAGCTGAATTGTAGTGAAGACGCTACAGTTGTTGGCGGCCTTATTATTAAGGCGGGTGACACTGTAATCGACGGCTCTTTACGCGGTAAATTAAATCGCTTAGCCACAACACTACAATCGTAATTGGGAAAAAGAGCATGCAACTTAATTCCACTGAAATTTCAGAACTAATCAAACAACGTATTGAGAAGTTCGAAGTTGTAAGTGAAGCTCGTAACGAAGGTACTATTGTATCTGTTACTGACGGTATCATCCGCATCCACGGTCTAGCTGACTGTATGCAAGGTGAAATGATTGAGCTTCCAGGCAGCCGTTATGCTATCGCACTAAACCTTGAGCGCGACTCAATTGGTGCAGTAGTAATGGGTCCTTACGCTGACCTTACTGAAGGCGTAAAAGTATATACAACTGGTCGTATCTTAGAAGTTCCTGTTGGTCCTGGTCTACTTGGTCGTGTTGTAAACACACTAGGTGCACCAATCGATGGTAAAGGCGCTTTAGATAACGACGGGTTTGAACCTGTAGAAAAAATTGCACCAGGTGTAATCGAGCGTAAATCTGTAGATGAGCCAGTTCAAACTGGTTATAAATCTATTGATGCGATGATTCCAGTTGGTCGTGGTCAACGTGAACTTATCATTGGGGATCGCCAAACAGGTAAAACTGCACTAGCAATCGATGCAATCATCAATCAAAAAGACACAGGCGTTAAGTGTGTGTACGTAGCGATTGGTCAAAAAGCATCTACTATTGCTAACGTAGTACGTAAATTAGAAGAGCATGGTGCACTAGCAAATACTATCGTAGTTGTTGCATCTGCTTCTGAATCTGCGGCACTTCAGTACTTAGCACCGTTCGCGGGCTGTACTATGGGTGAATACTTCCGTGACCGTGGTGAAAACGCGTTAATCGTATATGATGATTTGTCTAAGCAAGCAGTTGCTTACCGTCAAATTTCATTACTACTTAAGCGTCCACCAGGCCGTGAAGCATACCCAGGTGACGTATTCTACCTTCACTCTCGTCTTTTAGAGCGTGCATCGCGTGTAAACGCTGAGTACGTTGAAAAGTTCACCAATGGTGAAGTGAAAGGTAAAACAGGTTCATTGACGGCATTGCCAATCATTGAAACTCAAGGCGGCGACGTTTCTGCGTTCGTACCGACTAACGTTATCTCTATCACCGATGGTCAGATTTTCTTAGAAACTGACTTATTCAACTCAGGTATCCGTCCGGCAGTAAATGCTGGTATCTCGGTATCGCGTGTTGGTGGTGCTGCACAAACTAAAATCGTTAAGAAACTAGGTGGCGGTATTCGTCTAGCCCTAGCTCAGTACCGTGAATTAGCTGCGTTCTCGCAGTTCGCGTCTGACCTTGATGATGCAACTCGTGCTCAACTTGAGCATGGTGAGCGTGTAACAGAGCTAATGAAGCAGAAGCAGTACGCGCCAATGTCTGTTGCTGAAATGTCTTTGTCGCTATTTGCTGCTGAAAAAGGCTTCCTTCAAGATATCGAAATCGCGAAAATCGGTGACTTTGAAGAAGCTTTACTTTCTTACGCAACTAGCACATACGCAGAGCTTGTGGCTCAAATCAATGAAACAGGTAACTTAAATGCCGAGATCGAAGCGCAGCTTAAAGAACTTCTAGAGAAGTTCAAGTCTACGCAAACTTGGTAATTTAGTTATTAATGGTGCGCTTTAGTTTTCTAAAGCACACCTTGATTCGGAGAGAGAGTCATGGCCAGCGGAAAAGAGATTAAAAGCAAGATCGGGAGTATTAAAAATACTCAAAAGATCACTAGCGCAATGGAAATGGTTGCTGCGTCTAAAATGAAAAGGGCGCAAGAACGCGTTGCTTCAAGCCGTCCATACGCTGACAAATTACGTGAAGTAATTGGTCGTGTTGCTCAAGCAAATCTTGATTTTACTCACCCGTTCTTGAAAGAACGTGAAGTAAAACGAGTTGGTTATATTGTTATCTCTACAGACCGTGGTCTGTGTGGCGGCTTAAACTCAAACGAGTTTAAGAAAGTTGCACTTGATGTTAAAGCGTGGAAAGAAAAAGGTGTTAACGCTGAATTTGCTACTTTAGGTAGTAAAGCAGCCGGCTTCTTTCAACGTTTTGGTGGTCAACTACTCGCTAAAAAAGCGGGCCTAGGAGATAAACCTTCAGTACAAGACGTTATAGGTCCTGTAAAAATAATGCTTGATGCATTTTCTGAAGGCAAAATAGACCGTTTATTCTTGGTATATAACAAGTTCGTTAATACCATGAAGCAAGAGCCAATTATAGATCAGTTACTCCCTTTGCCAAAAGCTGAAGAAGAAGTATCTGCCCACACATGGGATTACTTATATGAGCCAAACCCAGAGGCTATTTTAGAGTCTTTGTTAGTACGCTTTATTGAGTCTCAAGCATACCAAGGTGTGGTAGAAAATGCTGCCTCTGAACAGGCTGCTCGTATGGTTGCAATGAAAGCTGCAACTGATAACGCAGGTGACCTTATGGATGAGCTACAGCTTGTTTATAACAAGGCTCGCCAAGCAGCAATCACACAAGAAATTAGTGAGATTTGTTCTGGCTCAGCAGCAGTTTAATGCTTCGGGTAAAGATTAACGAGAGGAATAGACATGAGTTTAGGTAAGGTCGTCCAAATTATCGGCGCCGTTGTGGATATTGAATTTCCACAAGATAGCGTGCCAGCGGTATATCACGCACTAAGAGTAACAGATGGCGACTTAGCGGGCTTGACTTTAGAAGTCCAGCAGCAGCTAGGTGGCGGTGTAGTGCGTACTATCGCTATGGGTACTACAGACGGTTTACGTCGTAGTGCTTTAGTTATGAATACAGGTGAATCGATTCAAGTTCCAGTTGGTAAAGCAACGCTTGGTCGTATCATGAACGTACTTGGTGAGCCAATTGATGAAGCGGGTCCAATCGGCGAAGAAGACCGTATGTCTATTCACCGTGCAGCGCCTTCATACGAAGAGCAATCAAGTTCAGTTGAACTTTTAGAAACTGGTATCAAGGTTATCGACCTTGTATGTCCATTTGCTAAAGGTGGTAAAGTTGGTTTATTCGGTGGTGCCGGTGTTGGTAAAACTGTAAACATGATGGAACTTATCCGTAACATCGCAATCGAGCACAGCGGCTACTCAGTATTCGCAGGTGTTGGTGAGCGTACACGTGAGGGTAACGATTTCTACCATGAGATGAACGATTCAAACGTACTTGATAAAGTATCGCTTGTATACGGTCAGATGAACGAGCCTCCAGGTAACCGTTTACGCGTAGCGTTAACAGGTCTTACTATGGCTGAAAAGTTCCGTGACGAAGGTCGCGATGTACTTTTCTTCGTAGATAATATCTACCGTTACACACTTGCTGGTACAGAAGTATCTGCACTACTTGGGCGTATGCCATCAGCGGTAGGTTACCAGCCTACACTTGCTGAAGAAATGGGTGTGCTTCAAGAGCGTATCGCTTCAACTAAGACGGGTTCAATTACATCAATCCAAGCGGTATACGTACCTGCGGATGATTTAACAGATCCATCTCCAGCAACGACCTTTGCTCACTTAGATGCAACTGTAGTACTTTCACGTGATATCGCATCACTTGGTATTTACCCAGCGGTAGATCCACTTGATTCATCTTCACGTCAACTTGACCCACAAGTAATTGGTCAAGAGCACTACGATACAGCACGTGGCGTTCAAACAGTTCTTCAGCGTTACAAAGAACTTAAAGACATCATTGCAATCCTAGGTATGGACGAGCTTTCTGACGAAGATAAGCAACTTGTATCTCGTGCGCGTAAAATCCAACGTTTCCTATCTCAGCCGTTCTTCGTGGCAGAGGTGTTTACAGGCGCGTCGGGTAAATACGTATCACTAAAAGATACAATTGCTGGCTTTAAAGGTATTTTAAACGGCGAGTTTGATGACCTTCCAGAGCAAGCGTTCTACATGGTTGGCTCTATCGAAGAAGCTCAAGAAAAAGCCAAAGGCATGTAAATAGGAGGGTAGTATGACAGCTATGACTGTACATCTTGACGTAGTAAGCGCTGAGCAGAGTTTATTTTCTGGTCTTGTTGAATCGATTCAAGTATCTGGTAGTGAAGGCGAGCTAGGTGTAAACCTAGGCCACGCTCCATTACTAACTGCCCTTAAACCTGGTATGGTACGTTTAGTTAAGCAATTTGGTCACGAAGACGTGATGTATGTTGCTGGCGGTACGTTAGAGGTTCAACCTAATCGCATTACGATTCTTGCAGATACTGCAGTTCGTGGTGAAGATTTAGATGAAGACTCTGCGCAAAAAGCTAAACGTGAAGCTGAAGAGCAAATGACAAAAACGTCTGCAACAGAGTTGGATTATCAACATGCAGCCGTACAGCTTGCAGAAGCAATTGCGCAGTTACGCGTAATTCAGCAGTTACGTCACAAGTAAGCCTATCCGGTTTGTTAAAAGCCCACTTTATGTGGGCTTTTTTGTGCCTGTAATTTAGGCATTTAATAGGACTCTTTTATAAATGTTAAATAATAGACCTATCTTTCTAATATCTATGCTTTATCACTTATATCCTTATCTAATCCCCGTTACAATATGGCAATAATAAAGCTATTTGTAGTTTCAGCTTAGATTCAGTGTGCGGTGTTAGTTTACACGCTGAGTATGTGCACATGATGTGACTTACGTAATCTACTTTGCAGCACACTTATTCTATTAAGCTAAAACAACGAAAAAAGGAAATTGTTTTAATGGCTCTAACAACTGTTATTCTTGCTGCGGGTAAAGGTACTCGCATGCGTTCTGCTCTACCTAAAGTTTTGCACAACGTTGCAGGTAAACCAATGGTGCAGCACGTTATTGATAATGCGATGGCATTAGGTGCAACAACTACAAACTTAGTTTACGGACACGGCGGCGAACTATTACAACAACAACTTGCCGATAACAATGTAAATTGGGTACTCCAAGCAGAGCAACTTGGTACTGGCCACGCAGTAGCTCAAGCTAACCCACACATTAATGACGACGACACAGTACTTGTTTTATACGGCGATGTACCACTTACAAAGCAATCAACGCTTGAGCGCTTATTAGCTGCAACACCTAAAAATGGTTTAGCGGTATTAACAGTTAATTTGGTTAACCCAAATGGTTACGGCCGTATGCTGCGTGAAAATGGCAAGCTTGTTGGTATTGTTGAGCAAAAAGATGCAAGCCCAGAGCAGTTACTTATTACCGAAGTAAATACAGGCATTATGGCTGTTAACGGTAAGCTATTAAAAACATGGTTAGGTAACTTATCTAACAATAATGCACAAGGCGAGTACTACTTAACAGATATCGTTGCAATGGCTCACAGTGAAGGCGTAGAAATTACTTCAGCTCAGCCAGACCATGCAATGGAAGTTGAGGGCGCAAATAACCGCGTACAACTTGCTGGTCTTGAGCGTGCTTACCAAGCATGGCAAGCGCAAGAGCTAATGTTAAATGGTGCTACACTTGCTGATCCTGCGCGTATAGATGTACGTGGCGATGTTAAAACAGGCGAAGACGTATTAATTGATATAAACGTTATTTTTGAAGGCACTGTCACGCTTGGTAACAATGTACAAATAGGTCCAAACTGCGTCCTTAAAAATTGTAGTATTGGCGATAACGTTGTCATTAAAGCTAATACACTGATTGAAGATGCCACAGTTGCTGATAAATGTACGCTGGGTCCTTATGCTCGCCTTCGCCCTGGCGCTGTAATGGAAGAAGACTCGCACATTGGTAACTTTGTAGAGATGAAAAAAACCCGATTAGGTAAAGGCTCTAAAGCCAACCACTTAAGTTATTTAGGTGATGCTGAAATTGGCGAAAAAGTGAATATTGGCGCTGGCACTATTACCTGTAACTACGATGGTGTTAATAAAGCAAAAACTATTATTGGCGATAATGCCTTTATTGGCTCTAATTCATCACTCGTTGCCCCTGTAAATATAGGTGCAACTGCAACAATTGGTGCAGGCTCTGTGATCACCAGTACTGTTGAAGATGATCAACTAGCAATAGCACGCTCTAAACAGCGTAATTTAACGGGTTGGAAACGCCCAGTTAAAAATTAATAAATCAATACCTTATTCTAATAGCGAGTTTTATACTCGCTTTTTTATTGCCTAAATTTTCTTGATTAAGTAGACTATAAAATAATGGATTAAAATATACTCAAGGAAGTGTTATATGTCAGCTCATGCTCGCCGCGCAATTGCCGAAAGACAACGCCAAATAAAAAGCATTCTATCAGGTAATAACCACACTCTTATTCAAATGAACTCAGCAGAGTTTGTAGATTACATTATTTCTGTAAAGATGAAGCAAGGTAAATCTCGTTCTGAAGTAGTCGATTGGCTTGATGATTTGTTGGAAGAGTATAACTCGGTATCAAGCCAATGGAAGCGAATTAAAGATCCATTAAAGACTGGAGGTGGGCTCTATCCTTTATTTGATGATATAAAGGCATTAGCCATTATAGCGGCTGCAATGCAGCGCCAAGGTAATGTTTTCGGTAAGTTTAAAATTAAAGTTTATAATGGTTCCCCCGCTATTATAATGACTTCTTACCCTGGTATCAGAGCTCATTTAACGGGTACTCGTTATTTAGCAAGTAACCCTAAGGTTTTTACTATAGGTGTCGGTAAGCTTGAGGCTGCCAAAGCAATGAAAGGGGGATTTGTGCTCACTCTAGCAATTTCAGTGACCTTTCATGCAGTAGACTTTGCTTTAAGCGATCAAAAAACATGGCATGACTTAGTTGCAGGTATTGCGGTCGACATGGCAGTAGTTGGTGCCGCTATTGCTACAAGCTCTGCTATAATCGCCATGGGTGGGACTTTAATTGCAGGTATTGCTATAGCTCCTTTAATTATCGTTGTATCCGTAGGGTTTCTATTTGCTTGGATTTTTTCAGATACTACAGCATACGTGGATTATGTTGTTAAAAGCCTTCGAATCGCTGAAAAAAATATTATAGATAAAAAAATTATAATTAATAATCAAATACAGCAATTAGAGGAATCTTATAAAGAAAGCCCTGTTGATTTTATGAAGAAAATTTTTTCCATACCTACTTTTAATGAGGCTCCTCGCAAGTGAAGTTCTTAATTTGGAGAGAACTAGAGCCCCAATACGAAGAGGCTCGCAAGAATGAAGTTTTTTCTAAAATTCTATTGTTGTTGATTATTTTAGTAATTATTTACCTAATCTGTATTAATTTTTATTATGAATATAAATTACTTTTTATGAGCAGCGAAGACCCGTTTTACTTTAAAGAAAGCAGTGGCAAAGTTTTGCTAATATCCTTAATTCCGTTTTGGTTTTATTTTGCTATGGCAGCAATTCAATTTTTGTTTAAATTTAGTTTTAAGTTATCTATAAAACGAGCCATTCAAAGCGGTATTTACGGTTGTTTATTTTTGGCTTTTGGAATTATACCATTTAATACCTATATAGAATCAAGTATAGAAAAGCGTGGCTATAGTTTTTGCAGTTGGTATACAGCGCCTTCATTCCGTGCTCCTGATGTATGGTTAAAAAACGATGAGTTATGCTTACAAGATGGCTCTGTCATAATCAGTGATATAGCCGATTGGTTTGAGAAGAAAAATCAGCAAAGTATCGAACCTTCTGTCGATGAGCTAAAAGAGTTTATAAAAGAAACTAGAAAAAGCCGCAATGGTTATATCAACAATATGTAGCGGCAAGTTTGATTAAATAAGCTAACCCCCACAAAAAAGTGAGTTTTATACTCGCTTTTTTATTGCCTAGCTACAACTCGAATAACGACGGCCAATACGAATCACTTTATGCTTATGGTGCACGTTCATTTACTATTAGGGGTAGCAATGGGCTGGTGGTTTTTGATTCAGGTGATCATATAGCACGTATAACCGCATCTGTGCATAGTGAGTCATTTAATAATGATGAAGACGAAAACAAAGGTGACACACGTTCAGATGATAAAGGCGCAGAGCCTGAAGCGCTGGCTATTGGTAAAATGGACGATCGTACATTTGCTTTTATTGGATTAGAACGTATGGGCGGTATTATGGCTTACGACATTACTAATCCATACAATGTGCAATTTGAAGACTACTTCTATAATAGAGGCTTAATTAAAGGAGCGAATATTACAGGCGATTTAGCACCTGAAGGAATGGTATTCGTTTCAGCAGAGCAAAGTACAACAGGAAATCCACTCTTAATCGTTGGAAATGAAATATCAGGCTCTATTGCCGTATGGGAAATAGCATCTAAATAAATCTTTAATTTTAAATAAAGCTGTGTGTTGTTTGTTTAACATACAGCTTAGTTTAAACCTTACTAATACATCATCAATTGATACATAAATTATGAGTGTTTTTTAAACTAAAAGTATCCTGTAGCCCTTTATTTGTATAGCTTTCATACTAAATTCATTTAATTGTCAAAAAGCTGAAATAAAACATTGACCCCCGCTCGAATCTCCCTATAATGCGACCCCACTGAGACGGGAAACGCCGAAGCATAGCAAGGCACGAACTACTCAGAGAGTTAAATAAAACTTCGGTTTAAATCTTCTAAAAAGAAAGTTTAAAAAAAGTGTTGACTCGAAAAATAAAGGATGTATTATTCGCATCCCTTGAGACGCTAAAGCGACTCAAAACGTTCTTTAACAATATAAAGCAATCATCTGTGTGGGCACTCGTACAGATTGAGTTCTAACAGCCAACCTACTTCGTTCTTTATTGAGCAAGTAACGAGGCAAACAAATTAGAGTCTCAATTGAAAACTGAGTGACCAACAGAATAGTTATTTCGGTAATTATTCGGCACAGTCAATTCAATATCGAAAGATATTAAAATAAATTCAGAATTCATTGATCTGTCG
>NZ_PNDU01000009.1:0-20248 GCF_005886635.1 Pseudoalteromonas sp. S558
AATCACTGTACCACTACAGTGCAAGCAAAAAACGCTCAACTGGGATGGTCAGCTATAGCGTTTAGCGCAGTACTTAACATAGTTCAGGTAAGCATTGGCCTAACTTTGTTTTCAACATTTGGAAAAGTTGCGGGTACCGTAGAAGGCGCACAACCTTTAATTGGTGGTGTGGTTTCTTTGTCATTCATGATTTACTACGCAGCTAAATTATTATTGGGATTAGCAGCGCTTGTTTTTGGACTATCTTTTATCGCTAAAGGTGGCAAAGCCATTGGCGGCCTTACTGCCTTGGCAGGCGGAGTTGCAATGCTTGCCAATGGTATTTTAATTACCTTTGGCCGTGATGGATTCCTTCCATCAGCTGTTGCTGGCGCTTCAGGCATGATTGCAACGTTACTTTTAGCAATATGTTTAATAAGCCTTTACCGTAAAGCAGACTTAGGCTTAATACTTTATAAGTAATGTGCTTACTTAAATAAGTTATAAACATCGGCGTGTATTAGAGTGCTAATTCGCCGATGTTTTACGTTTAATGTATACGCTTAGCGTATCCCTAGTTTGTTCCCTCTTAGTAATCTAAAGACTAACTCACAAAGAGGCTATGAGGCGCTGCGCTTTTAGAGGGTATTTCATGTGAAAATGTTAAACATTAATTACATTCCCCACGTAATAGGGACCAACACCATATTCATCATTATTTAAATCATCTAAAGCCATTGAAGTACAAAGTATTATTTGAAAGTCTTTTTTATCTTTAAACATTTCTACGATGGAACGTTGAAAGTTATGACTTCTAAAAGCTTTCATGCCACCATTTTCAATGGCATCCAGCATTAAAAATCTTGGTAGCCTGTAAAGCGGATCTGACAATGATTCAAGTAAAGCAGCAAGATAAAAAGCATTCTTTTTTATATAGTTAGAGCTACCTGAAAATTTCACCCTTCCATCTATTAGTGTTCTATCTCTTGAAAAATCAATTTCAATATCATTACTCTCCGCAGCCTCAAAAACTTCTTCATAAGGCTTTCCATTATCTCGTAAATCGGAGTGAAGAATAGGTAGCATATTTTCACAGATTCCTAGGTTAACTTTATCTCTTCTGTTTTTGCTAGATGCGGCGGCAGCTACAATTTTTTCACGGAGATCTGTAATTGTACTATTTAGCTCGGATTTCCTAGATTTATATTTATCTAAGTCGGTGATTATTTTAATCTGCTTTTCAATATTTTTAATTTCAGACTCTAAATACCCTATCTTCTTTGATCTTTTAATCAAACCCTGAGTTTCTATATCCACAGTTTTTGAACTCGACTGTAACTCACTTTGAGAGTTTTTTAGGTGAGACTCTGCAATTACAAGTGCAGATTTCAGACCTTCTAAATGGCTTTTGTAATCACCTAAAACTTTAGCATTGCTTTTAATTTGAAAGTCAAGCTCTGTCAAAATTTGCATGTAATTGTTCGAATGATGAGATTCTTTATTTGGGGCATTACATAAATGGCAAGTATCTTCGTTAGAAGAATTAATCTCTTCCAAGCAGCAAGGGCAGTGTGTATATTTCATTGCACCTATGCAATCAAAAGCAGACTTGGATTCTAGCAATGATTTTTTTCTAAAATCAAGTGAGTCTCCAAATAGTTCACAATCAACTATTTCACCAGTTGTTGCTTGTATTTCAATATTTAAAGACTGAAGTTGTCGACTAAATAGGTCGACTTTCTTTTCTAAGTCCTTGTAATTAGATGCAGAATCGACTTCAAGTTCAGTAGTTGCTTTTAAGTCAACGTCTTTATTCTGTAAAGATACAATCTCATCAGAAATATTTATTACTTGTGCATTTAAAACATCAAGAGTTAAACCTGAATCACTTCCTAACACTTTATACATGGCATTTAAATCAGCAGCTACCTTATCAAATTCTCTTTCTGCCGAAATAAGTTGTTGTCTCAATTTGTGCGTGTCAAGATTATCTAAGCCCAATAAAAATTCAGCAATTGCAGTTCGTATACCTTCACTATCACCACGAGGATTATCTTCTGCGCGAAAAATTTTTGTTGATCCAGTTTCTTGATCTACATATAGGAATCTAAGCACTTGGTGCATTGTCAAATTGGCATAATCATCAGACTTATGATTATCCCAGCCTAACAAATCAAACAATTGTTGTGAAAAAGAAACTCGTTCACCAGATTCACTTCTTCTAGGGCCAAATTTTTTCCAGCCTAGATTATCTAAACTTGTAACATCATAAGAACCATCTTGGATTCGTATTGGGGGGATTTTACCCTTTTCAATATCTCTTTTTATTGTAAAGGAAGTTCCATTAATATTAACCTGACAATATATTTCATCACAGTGATCCGCAGGATAGAGCCATTGGTTCTCTTTAATTTCTCCGCCTAGAACATAAAATAAAAGTTCTAATATTGTTGTTTTTCCAACAGAGTGATCACCCCTAATTACATTTATTCCTTGGTGAAACTCTTCATCATAAACACTACTTCCTGACTTTATGATTACTAGGCGCTCTACAAAAAAATTTGACCTAATCATATTTATATTCCATTAATCCACTTTTAGCCTTAAGGCCATTATTCCCATCCAATTTAACTTTCGGTAAACACTCAACAAGGATTTTAAAAAGATCACTCTTTGTAAGTTTATCTGTTTTAAATTCCTGAATTAGTTCATTTGGAAGGTTTTGTTTTTCGAGACTTACAATATTGCGTTCAATATTAATTAAAGATCTCTGATACAAAGAAAAAATTGCCGCTTCGTGTGTTGAATTCATTTCAAAAAACAGACTACTTGGGCTTGGTGTTAACTCAAATGAATCACTTATATTACTAATTTTTTTTGCTTGATAGTTTAATGGTCTTGGAAAGCTTTCCATGCGTTTTAATAAATGAGGGTATACATAATAAAAACTAACAATTTTTAGCATGTCACAATGTACTTTATTATTCTTCGCCGCATATAAGATATTCAATATCCGATAAGAACAATGATTTACATCATGAGCTGGATGATAAATAATCATTATACCCACTCCACATGGCACTTTTCTGTAAGGAAATACAACATCCCTTCAATTAACTCACTAGTGATATAGCCTCCAGCTAAGCTTACCTCTTGATTTAAAGGCTCAACAATAACGGTATTAATCATTGTTTTAATAGTTAAATCGTCTACACCATCTTTAATCAAAGGGACTATATGTGAGCGAAACCTTGTTATAATAAGGCTTAAAACATGATTGAATATAATTTGATATGACTTTATGTTCTGAAACCTTAAAATCATTTTTGAAGCTTTCTGGCTAGATATAAGAGCCTCATCAAGAAAAACAGCTTTATTTGCTTTGATTAATTTGTTTTCTAGCCCAATTACTTGTCTAGACTCGCTATCTGTAATTTTACTTTGAAGCTCTTCAAGAACATAAAGATAAATGGTGCTTTCTTCTTTTAATTTTTCATGTTCATTTATTAATACCTTAAGAGACTCAGCTCCTACTGAAATGTTATATGATGGCAATTTAACCACCGTACTTCCGATATTTAAGTCTCCACCAATATCATTATCTTTAATTTCATTACCAGAAATATTTTTAGAAGAAATTGGAGTTAATGATCTATTTTGGTCTTGTATACTCATTATTTACTACCAATATTTATAGAGCCTTTTACCTTGTTTTTAGAAATTTTGTTGTCGACAATACTCGTATCTATACTACCAACTGATAAATCATTACCTACTTCATTATCACAAATTTCATTCTTTTCAATCTTCTTCTCTGTTGGTTCTACCTTATTTTTTTCATTACTACTACGTATCCATAACCACCCCATAATTACACAAAAAGAAAATATGATAATAAGGAGCGTGAAATTTAAATACATATTCGTTTTAAAAATTTCAGAAGTAGATAAATAGCTTTTAATCAGTTCAACAAAAACCCATGCGGCAATCGCTGATGGTCCTGCGATTTTCAGGGCACTCTTCCAATCCATAACTCACTTGTCCTTAAAATAATTAATATAAACTTTAGCAGAAGGCACATTGTAATAAACTAGGCTGTAGAACAACTACATCATCCTAAATCACTAAACTATCTTCTTAAATCAACGCTAAGCTTTTAAAGAATTCGGTTCTGCGTTCGGAACACATAATATATGAAGTAAAGCGGAATTAACCAACAGTCCTTTGTCCCGCTCTAAACGCATATTATGTTTATTTTCTATCCGTAATTGCTTCAATACCTCTAATTACAAATTGTTTTGAATATAAAGGGGATTTAAATCTAACTTTAGTTATTTTAACTGCTGATGAAATTAAAGAATTCACAGCATCAGCTAAACCTTCTTCTTTATATGCTGTTGAAGGTTCACCACTGTTACTAAATCCCATATCAGGGTTTCGAGTTATACACTCAACTTTAGGGTGATTAATTTCTTTTAAATATGCGAAAAATGCATCTTTTGATATTACTAAACCAAATTCGCGCCAAGCGTACTTTTTTCCCCAATAATAGCCATCTTGAGCAGTATGACTAACACGCTCATCATTTTTACTTTTGTTAACATTATGCTTACCTTCAGATAGCTTTGTTGCATATAGGTAGCTAAGCATAGGGTTAACATCTGTGTTTTTTGATAAACAAGATGTTTCTATTATTTTGTTACCATTCGCATCATCATAATAGCCAATATTATATCTCTCGCCCTCTTCAACTTCAGGGGTTCCATTTGCTTCAAACTTATAAACGGTATTTGTTGTAGCTGGCTTAAAAGAATGAATAAATTTACCGTTACCGATTGGTTCGATTTTATAGTCACGCACTATTAAGTCGTAAATAGTTTTTAGATACCTGGGTTTCATTACATCTCCATATAATTAAGTAAAGATAACACGCCAAAACAGCGTATATTACGTTGTTATAAATAAACTGAATAACCCTTTTATAACATATGATTACAACTGCTATTCAGTAGCCTTTGTAATTTAACCCCAAAACGACTTTTGATAATGTTATGGGGAAAACTTACAACGCTGCATTTATATACAGCCATTAATTAAATTTATTTTTATTTAAAGGCCAGCGTTTTATACAGCCGTAGCCCTTCAAACCTTGTATCGTTCTCACAAGGTTTTCCATCACCATCCATTTTTGTATTCGGGCAGTTATTTATAAAAAATACCGCCTCGGCTCGTGAAGTCATTTGGCTGCAGTACTGCCTGCCATCACACGTAAAATTTTGTGTGTTTTTTGGAATAACGATTTTTGGAATCTCGGCTTTTGGGTATTTTTCATCAAAGGTGGATAAATCATTGGTGATAATGGGTGTTTGGCTGCTTGAGTGAGTGTTGTATTTATTAATTGTATAAAAGCAAAGGGCGGCAATAAGCGCAATTGAGGCAACTTTACCTAAAAAGCTACTGGCAAAATTAGATTTAGCCATACGGTAAGGCTGTTGATTGTGTTTTTGGTAAGGTGCTTTAAGCTCTGCAACGCCTTCTATGCGGCAGTTAATTGCTTTGGTTTTACCGTCGGGCTGCGTAGCAACTTCAAAATAAATGGTGTCGCCCACTTTGGGCTTGCGGCTCATGTGTTTGAGCGCTGATATGTGTATAAACGTGTCGTGTTCTAGGGTGTCTGATTTAATAAAACCAAAACCTTTGTCGGTTTTCCACGACTTTAACAATCCTTTGTTCATTTATCCACCTGTTCTGCTTAAGCTGCGATTTACGCAAATTCCATTTAGTTAACACTTGTTATTATACGTTCCAGAATTAAAACCATGCAACAAGTAATATTATTTACAGTTATTTTAAATCTTCAAATTAATGGTATTTGTCACCGATTAAATAGCTAAAAAACATCACTTAACGCAGTTTTAGAGCCACTGTTACTGTGAGCCATGACACTAAAACTGCCGTCTGTTTCGAGCACGACTGCGGCTACATCTTCTATGGCTAATATACCAGCGCCACGAATAGCGGCGCGAATTTCTGATTTTGTTACGCGCTGCGATTTAAGTGCAGCAGCGCAGTATTCACCATCACTCATTAAAAACGTGGGCTCTGCTTTTATAAGCGCTGCAAATTTTGACGAGCGCACACTAAGCCACGTAATAATATATTGCAGCCCTATTAATACGACAAAGGCAAGTATGCCCTCAGCTAAAGGGATACTTTTTGAAATAATAACAGACGCCAATATAGAGCCCAGCGCAATGGTGACTATAAAATCGAACACGTTCCACTTTGAAAGCGTACGTTTACCCGATATACGTAGCCAAAACACCAGTGCGATATAACCCAGTACACCTATTGTAAGTACATGTAATAAGCCCTGAATATCATCGTAAAACATAGTGGCTCCTTGTATTTAAAATTACTTATAGCGTTTAGTTAAACCGTACACGCATACAAATTAAAGCTATATGAATAAAAGGGTAAGTAATGAGTTAAAGCAGTTTAAATTTAACTTATGGTTGATTATGATAGCTTAAGCATTATATCTCTATTTTCGCTTCTTAATTTATACAAAGGATCACCATGTCTAGCTATAACGAATCTCCAAAACAAGTTGAGCAGGCCACTAAAGGCTATGTAATGCAACAAACTATGTTGCGTATTAAGGATCCCAAACCGTCGCTCGAATTTTATCAAAATGTATTAGGTATGAAGCTGTTAGGTAAGTATGACTTTCCTGAAATGAAGTTTACATTGTACTTTTTAGGCTACGAGCCAGAGCAGCCAGAAGGTGATGATAAAACCAAAGCTAAATGGGTATTTGGTCGCCCTGCACTCATTGAGCTTACCCATAACTGGGGCACAGAAAACGACGACAGCTTTGAGGGCTACCACAGCGGTAACCAAGAACCTAAAGGCTTTGGTCACATTGGTATTAGTGTACCCGATGTATACGCAGCCAGTGAACGCTTTGCAAAGTACGATGTAGAATTTGTGAAAAAGCCAGACGATGGCTCAATGAAGGGCTTAGCATTTATAAAAGACCCTGACGGCTACTGGATAGAAATACTCTCACCAGAAGGCATTACCGATATTATTTTTGGTAAATAACCAGCTTACTACACACTAAAAAGCCAGCTATTACGCTGGCTTTTGTGTTTGTAAATAAGAGTTACCTTATTTACGTAGTGCGTCTATTCGCGCATCAAGCGGCGGGTGCGATGAAAACAGCTCTGCAACACCTTTGCCACTTGCAATACCAAAGGCCATCATTGAGCCTTCTAATTGCGAAGGATGGTTTTGCTTTAATCGCTCAAGGGCTGATCGCATTTTATCAGCACCAACTAGTTTAGCAGCGCCGCTGTCGGCTGCAAACTCACGCTTACGGCTGTAACTTGCAACTACTATGCTTGCTAGCACGCCAAATAATACTTGGAATAACATATCGAATAAGAAGTATGTCCAGCTACTGCCACCCTCTTCTTCATCGCTATTAATAAAGTTATCTACAATGCCTGCCAGTACTTTTGCGGCAAATATTACAAAGGTATTTACCACGCCTTGTATTAGCGTAAGCGTTACCATGTCGCCGTTAGCAATATGCGATACTTCATGGGCAAGTACGGCTTCGGCTTGATCTTTGGTCATGTTGTGCATTAAGCCTGTGCTTACTGCCACTAACGAGTTGTTTTTACTTGGGCCCGTTGCAAACGCATTCATTTCTGGGCTGTCGTAAATAGCCACTTCTGGCATTTTAATACCTGCTTTTTGTGCTTGCGCAGATACCGTTTGTACAAGCCAATGTTCGGTTTCGTTTCGAGGCTGCGTAATTACATGCGCGCCTGTTGATTTTTTAGCGATCCATTTCGACATAAATAACGAAATAAACGATCCACCAAAACCAAATACTGTGGCTATAAGTAAAATTCCGCCAAGGCTACGATGGCTTAATCCCAGCGCACTCATTATTATTGAAAGCACTACACCTAATACCAACATAACCGCTAGGTTAGTTAATAAAAACAAAAATATACGTTTCATATTGTCCTCACAAAAATAGGTTTGATCACCGAACATAAAATTAAATTAGGTTAAAGCAATCACTACGCTATGACACACTATGTCATAACGTTAACGCTATTCTGTGACAAACTATGTCATAACACAAGTGTTATTTATGTGTTTATTGATAATTTTTTTAAGAAGAGTTTTGCAGCAAATTTAAGACTAAAGTTTTTTTATAGATCCGCTTATTACAAGCTGTTATTAAGCTCTGCCATATCAATTGGAAAACCACGCTCGTGTGCCAATATGCGTGCAACTTCGTCAATTTTTTCGCCGCTATTATGTTTAAGATACGACCATTGATGAGTACTGCGGTGATAATTTACAGCAGGATCGCTGCTTATTATTCCTAATTTTATAAACTCACCCACTATTTGATCGGCAGCGATTAACGTTGACGATGCTTTAACATTTTCGGCCCGTGCGTAGCAAATATGCGAATATAAACTTACATCGGCTACGCGCAAAGTGTCGTCATCACCTAGGATTTGTTGCCCGCCAAACAAGGCATTATTTTGTGTATTAGCACTTTTAAACGCGGGTACAAACTCGGCAACATAATCAATTGCTGTTTGAGTACGCGCTTGCAATGCTGCTTTGTCCCAGCCGTCTTTAATATAATGCAGGTATTTTTTGGGAAGTTTAGGCTGTGCGCTCATTGGTGTTGCATCAGCTAAGCCATCATTAAACAATGTAATGTTGTTAGTCATGCCGTGTATTTGAAAGTAACCATTAGGGTAAGGGGTTAGTTGCGCCATGCCCTCCGGCGTACCACGGTTTCCATAAATAATTATTTCGGGTATTTGCCCACCAGCGCCTTGCCAATGAGTAATGTAAGAGGCTTTAAATTCAACGATACGTTTTACATCTACCCCAACTAGGTCATCAATAATACCGGTTTGAAAACCACACGCATTAATTAGGTAATCTACCTCAATGGTTTGTGTATCGGTTTGAGTATCAGGTTGTTCATCAAGGCTTGGCTCTGATTGATATTCAATGCGCCACTTATGTGTTTGCTTATCATTATTGGTATTTATAACTGGCGATACATTTTTAACACTGGTGCTTGTTAAAACATGAGCGTGTTTGTACTGTGCAAGGGCGAGTTGTGCACTGGCCGATAAACGAAAAATATTCCAACCATATTCTTGTGCAACTATGAGCGGAAACTTTAACTTATCTAAATCTAAATGCTTAGCAACGGGTATCATCCACTCATTTAATGACGTGGGCTTGGCTACTTGTTTTTGCTTAGCAAGCTTTAGCATTTGTGCGCGACTATATAACTGATAATAATGCTCTGGCTCGCCTAACACTTTGTTAGCGCTGTCTTGCTCTACAAGCTCGCTGTAGGCTTTTACTAATTTATCTAAACGCGGAAATAAATCCTCGGGTGAGTCATCATCGCGCTTGGGTACTGCAAATACTGTGGGGCGAACATCTATGGTGTGAGGATAAAGGCGAGCAATATCTATACATTGCTTGAGTAAATCTATGCAGTCTTCGTCGGGTATTTCACGATATAAGTTGCCACCTGCGTGCAAATGGCACATTGGAGGGCCATCAATTAACGACTTTTTCTTTTCAAGTACATAAGTTTCTAACCCTAACGCAGCAAGCCTAATGGCTATTGTGGCACCAGCTGTGCCCCCACCTATTATACCTACGCGTTTTTTAGGTAAGCCATTGTTTAGTGCTTTTGGCTCGGCGCTTACGTGCGCATTTTGGGCGTAGCGTTGAATAAATGGGTGCGTCATATATTTAGTCGTGTCCTTGGTAGCATTGTCTTTGAGCAAGCTTTGTATTTATAAATGTTTATATGTGCACTAAGGCTGACTATTTCAAGATTTACCTAACAAAGTAACTTTTTTAAAACCGCTTAAGTGTTTATAGATAACGCACTAAGCAAGGCTTTATATATTTGTAACTTAGGAGTTTGCTCGCTGTATGGGCTTATAGCAAGTATTGGAAACGGTAAACGTGCTTTAAGTGAATCAAGGTTTGCTTGGTACTCGTCCATGTTTTTATCGACTTGGTTTGCAATCCAGCCAACGCAGTTTATACCCATACTTTGCATATGTGCAGCGGTTAGTAACGCATGATTTAAGCAACCTAGTTTCATACCAACAACGAGTATTACCGGCATTTTTTCTGCTTTAACCCAGTCGTATAAATACTCCGTATTGTTAATAGGTAACGCCCAGCCACCAGCGCCTTCGGTAAGTATATAATTGGCACCCTGTTGTTTTACACCTTTATAAGCATCACTTAGTTTATCTACAGTAATACTAACCCCAACTTGCTCAGCGGCTATATGCGGCGCAATAGGGGGTGCAAACGCAAACGGATTAACTACGTCGTATTTAGCGCTGACTGTTGCGCTTTCCATTAATATGAGGGCATCGGCGTTTACTAGTTGATCGAACGCCATTTCGCAGCCAGCAGCAAGGGGTTTAAAGCCAATGGCTTGTTTTTTATGTTGGGCAAGTAACTTTAATAGCAAACTGGTAACGTGGGTTTTTCCGGCATCGGTGTCGGTGCCTGTTATAAAAAATTCTTTCATGCGTTGCCTTTAATGTCTTTGGGCTTATTTAGTGTTTTTGTAATGATAACAGCACCACATGATAAGACACACATGCTTTGTTATTTATAAGCGGATACGCACTGCATACTTTTTGTAAAGCAGATTTGGTAAGTAGCCCTTGGCGCGTATTAGTATGATTTTGTGTAGTTGCACCTATAGCCTTAATTGAGGCAATAGCTTTTAAAGGTGTTGTGTATTTATCGGTATAAATACGTTTTTGAGTGCTGTTAATAGTAAACCCTGCATTTTGGACTGATTGGTTTATATGCAGTTCACTATCAAAGGTATTTATGTGGCTGTTAGAATCAAGTGCGGCAAAGGCTGTTTTTATTTCGTTAAGTGAGCCCTCTACCACAGTGCTTATGTACGCCTGCCCGCCTGGTTTTAATATGCTGTAGAGTGATTGCATTAAAGTCGAAAAATTAGCAGACCACTGCACTGCAAAATTACTGTAAATAACATCAACACTGTTTGCTTGTAGCGGTAAGTTATCCATATCGGCGCATATTTTAGCTGTGGTTAAATCACTACTTTGCAGCATGTTTAAACTTAAATCTATTGCCACAACGCTTGAAAACATGCTTTGTAATGTGTGTGTATTAACAAGCGGACCTGCGCCTAAATCAACACAAAGCCTATTTTTATTAAAGCCTGGTTTTATGAGTGAAAATAGATCGCTCGCAGCATGTTTTTGAACATTTGCATGGGTGTTATAACGCGCTGCCGCCTTTGAAAACTTACTTTGGGTGGACTTTTTAAGCTCCTTGTTTAGCTCTCGAATTGGCTCTCTATTTAACTCTTTATTTGGATCGCCACTCACTAAACACGGTTTTACAAGTCGTGTTTGCATTTGGGCTGTTTTTAATACTGGCTGAGCAGTCATGCTATTGCACCGACTAAATGCTTAACTAAGTGCGTTATGTCTTGCTCGGTATGTGCGGCTGTTAAAGTAATGCGCAAACGTGAGGTGTTATGTGCAACCGTCGGCGGTCTAATTGCAGTGAGCCAAATACCCTGTTGTTTAAGTTTATCTGCCGCTTGCAATGTTTGCTCAGCACACCCTAATACTATGGGTTGTATGGCAGTGTTTGACTCCATTACTGCAATATTATGGGTTTTAGCGAGTTGCTTAAATAATGCAATATTGGCATTTAGCTTATCGCGTTTATCATCAGCTGTTTTTATACTTTTAATACGCGCAAGTGTGTGACTTGCCATAAGCGGCGACATAGCGGTTGAATACGTGTAATCGCGATTAAATTGCAGCATGTAATCAATAAACTGTTTACTGCCTAATACACACGCGCCACTACTAGCCACTGCTTTACCAAAAGTAATGATTAATATATCTGGCAGCGTTTGAGTAATAAACGCTTCGCAACTTCCCAAACCTGTTTTGCCTAATGCGCCAAAGCCGTGTGCGTCGTCAATCATTAGCCATGCGTTGTGCTGTTTTGCAAGTGCGAGTAATTCTTTAAGAGGCGCGGTATGGCCATCCATCGAAAACACGCCTTCGCTTATAATAAGCTTGTTTTGCGCTTTTGATTTTTCGAGCCGTGAACGTAAATGGTTCATGTCGTTGTGATTAAAACGCACTAAAGCCGCGTTAGAGTGCATAGCCCCGTCAATCAAGCTTGCATGATTTAACTTATCTTGAAAAATAGCGCTGTTTTGCGCAGCAGCTTTATCTTGAAACAACGCTTTAATTACGCTGCTATTAGCGCTAAACCCTGAGTTAAATAGCATCCCTGCGCCATAACCAAATTGCTCACATAAGTATTGTTCAAGCGCTTTTTGCTGCGCCTGATAACCTGTAACCAATGCCGAGCTGTGACTGCCTAATGCGTGGGAGTCATTAAGGTTAATAGCCACATCACCAAAACCTAAGTAGTCGTTACTGGCAAAGTTAAGGTAGGTTTTGTTATTAACCGTTATGGTACGCGCTGTAGCATGTTGCACTACGTGACGTTTACGAAGTAACGCATCTTGCTGGCGAGCCTGCAGATGCGTGTTTATAAAATCAAAAGGCATTGATATAAGCCTACGCTTCGTAAAACAATTCAGAGGTTGCTTTGTCGGCTACTTGCGATGAAAGCGAGGCTTCTACTGCTTCGTCTGAATAGTCGTGACGCTTTTCTGGGTTCATGCCTAATTTTTTAATTAGGTTCATATCGGCATCAGCGTCTGGGTTTTCGGTCGTAAGAAGTTTATCGCCATAAAATATTGAGTTAGCGCCTGCAAAAAAGCACATCGATTGCATTTGCTCGTTCATGGCGTTGCGCCCTGCCGATAAACGTACATAACTGTGTGGCATCATAATACGTGCTGTTGCTATGGTACGTACAAATTCAAAGTGATCTAAATCGTCTGCGTTTTCAAGCGGTGTGCCTTTAACTTTAACCAGCATATTAATAGGCACGCTTTCTGGCTGTTGTGGCAAATTAGCTAGTTGCATAAGTAGTCCAAAGCGGTCGCTTGCTTGCTCGCCCATACCGACTATTCCACCCGAGCATACTTTCATACCGGCATCGCGTACGTGGTCAATGGTATTTAATCTATCTTGAAAAGTACGGGTTGATATAATTTGCTCGTAATACTCAGGTGACGTGTCAAGGTTATGGTTGTAGTAATCAAGCCCAGCATCTCTAAGTTCATGGGCTTTTTCGTTAGTGAGTTTACCCAGCGTCATACAGGTTTCTAGCCCTAGCTCTTTTACTTCTTTAACCATTTGCGAAATGTATGGCATGTCTCTGTCTTTTGGATCTGACCATGCAGCGCCCATACAAAAACGGGTAGCGCCTTTTTGTTTTGCAAGGCGTGCTTGCTCTACTACTTTTTCTACTTCTATTAAGCGTTCGCGTTCTAAATCTGTTCGGTAATGCCCCGACTGCGGGCAGTACTTACAGTCTTCTGGGCAAGCGCCTGTTTTAATTGATAACAACGTAGAAATTTGCACTTCATTTGGATTGAAGTTAGCACGGTGAACCGATGCGGCTTTAAAAAGTAAATCGTTAAATGGCATTTCAAATAATGCTTTAACTTCAGCGTGGGTCCAATCGTGACGAACAGGTGCAAGTTCCATAATACTCTCTTATTTTTTTCTCAGCGGTGATATTGGCTTAGTCTACGAGTTGAAGTACCATTGTCAACGAAGCCCACCAAGTTAAAGTTTACATATGATTAAAAATAACACGATTGACCTTGATTTTGATCGTGAGCACATTTGGCATCCATACACGTCTATGACTAAGCCAATTCCGGTATATCCCGTTACACATGCCAATCACAACATTATTCACCTTGAAACTGGCGAGCTATTAATCGATGGCATGGCCTCGTGGTGGAGCGCAATACATGGCTATAATCACCCTGTTATAAATAACGCCATGATTGAGCAAATTAATAACATGAGCCACATTATGTTTGGCGGTATTACGCATAACAGCGCGGTAGAGCTGTGCAAAAAAATAGTAAACATAACACCGCCTAGTTTAACTAAGGTGTTTTTAGCCGACAGCGGCTCGGTAAGTGTTGAAGTAGCGATTAAAATGGCGCTGCAATATTGGTTAAGCCAAGGCATTACAACAAAACAAAAATTAATGACGCCTTACAAGGGCTACCATGGCGACACCTTTGCAGCCATGAGCGTATGCGACCCCGTTAACTCAATGCATAGTTTATATTCAGGATTTTTACCTGAGCACGTTTTTGTACCTGCACCGGTTAGTCAATTTGGGAGCGAGTTTAACCAAACTGAAGCCCAAGAGCTTGAAGAATACTTTAAAGCAAACCACAGCCAAGTAGCCGCCTTTATAATTGAGCCAATAGTACAAAACGCCGGTGGTATGAACTTTTATCACCCCGATTATTTAGCCTGCGTGCGTAAATTGTGCACCCAATATAACGTACTGCTAATTTGCGACGAAATTGCCACAGGCTTTGGCCGTACAGGTAAATTATTTGCTGTAGAGCACGCTAATGTAGAGCCCGATATAATGTGTATTGGTAAAGCATTAACTGGCGGCTCAATGACGCTATCGGCCACTATCACTAGCGATAAAATAGCCATTGGCATAAGCGAAGGTGAAGCAGGTGTTTTAATGCACGGCCCTACTTTTATGGGTAACCCGCTTGCCTGTGCTGCGGCCTGCGCAAGTATTGATTTATTACTTGAGCAAAACTGGCAACAACGAATAAAGCAAATAAACACCCAGCTACAACAACTTAATAAATGCAGTGAACTAGATGCGGTTGCCAATGTACGTACCTTAGGTGCAATAGGCGTTGTTGAACTAAACGAGGCTGCTGGCAATGTTGATGTTGCTAAAATTCAGGCTTATTTTGTAGAGCAAGGTGTATGGATACGTCCATTCGGTAAACTAATTTACCTTATGCCACCGTATATAAGTGATAACGAGAGCATTAAAACACTGTGTGATGCAATTTATAAGGCAATTAACAACAAGCAGTATTAACGCTTGTTGTTAATTGATCTAAGCTCTGAATAATAAATCTACCTTACAGAGTTCAGGCTAGTTAATGAAATGACTTAAACCAAGTAAAGCCAACCCTGCAAAAAGCCATATAGAACCAAAGTTCTGCCAAAGCAGCGCATTTTTGTAGACCCTTGATGGGTTGTCTTTATCAACCAATAATGTACACAACTGCCCTTGTTTGTGTAAGTTAAATAACGGCTCATCTAAGTCAACCACGACACTGTGCATATCACCATTAAAACGAAAACTAACCAGCATTGACTGCTGTTGAACGAGATCCAAAGGTGATACCCGTGTGTTAACCACTGACGTAATTGTACTAATTTCGCATACTCGCCAATGATGTTTGCGTATTTTACATTTCAACCATCTAAAAAATGGCAGTAAACCAGCACTAATAAAACACACACTCAAAATGAATAGTATATTCGTCATCAAATATTAACCTTCTAATGATTGGTAAACACTATTCGCTGCGATTAAATCACTCAGCGCCGTTCCTACCGATTTGAATACCGTAATATCTGTTTCATTAAAACGGGCGTAGCTGTTTGCTTTTGCTAAATCGGATAACTCAGCGCGAATATCGAGTGCACTAAATACCCCTTCTTTAATGGGTTGCAGCACCTCGCCAGCCTCGCCTAGCACATTTACTCTGCTATCGACGTATACATGACTGCGGGTAATCGTTGTCGTGTCGCATTCACGTTGCTCACTGTGATGATTACCAATTAAATCAACATGAGTGCCAGGCTTTAACCATGCGCCATTAAATAAAGGCGTTGGCGACCCCGTTGCACAGCTGATCACATCGGCGCTAAAAATAATTTCCTTAGTACTTTTACTAATAACAAAATCGATATGAGGAAATGCCTGCTCAAGCGAATGTTGTAATGCCGTGACTTTTTCAACATTACGTGCAATTAACGTCACCCGAGTAAAATTACGAACCGTTAAATGTGCCTTAATCATATATATAGCTAAATTACCACTACCAAAAAAAACTAAGTGATTACTGTTTTCTCTGGATAAATACCGGCTAGCTAAGGCTGATACGGCTGCGGTGCGCCAAAACGTAATCCGCGTACCATCCACTAAAGCTAAGGGCTCGCCATGATTTCGTGAGAACAACATAATTTTGGAATATAACGAGTTATATTCTGTTTGTGCATTGCTAGGGAAATAAGTAAACGCCTTAACACCAATAACTTGTTCATTCCAGGCAGGTAATACAGCAAAGGCATCATGATTTATTTTATCGGTATCAAGCTCGTAGACATTGCGTTTAGGCATGCAAAAGTCAGATGCAAAACCTTTTTGTAGTGCAATTAGCAAGGATTCAAAATTAAGAGCATCATCAATGTGTTCTGCATTTATTATTTTCATTTTTAGACTCCAATTTAAATAACGTCGGTGTATAAGTACAATTTGATCATTGATTGCATTAGCACACGATTAAAACATGTACCATAGTAGAAACAAACCCAATTTTGCATACAGTATGCTTTTAATAAACTTTTAACAAGTCCGTATTTATCAACAAAAATGCCGAACAGTTTCCTGTTCAGCATTAAGGCTGTAATGTGTAAATTATAACTATTGCTAATCAACATTTAGGGCGCAAATTATTTAAATTAAGTACTTTTTAATAATTTATTTAAGCACCCTGTGCTTGGTATTTTTGAAATGTTAGTGCAAAACCAAGCTTATCTAAAAAACAACCAAACTATTCAAACAACTTACAACCTTCTAGGGGGAAATTAAAATTCAATGCGCGCAACTAAAGACACATAACGCGCTCCTTGACGGCTGGTCACTAATCCGTAATCAGGGTTTAGTTCTAAACCACCTGAGCCAAACTGTGCACGCTCTTCGTTAATATTTATCGCACTATCACTATTGAGTAAATTGTATACAGTGCCTTTTAAGGTTAAGTCTGTACCAAAAAAGTCAGTATAGTACGTCAATGACATGTCTATATTAGTGAGCCAAGGTAAATTGCCTTTACTGCCTCTTGGCGCTGGCTTTCCATTTTCATCATAGTGTGATGCTTGATCATAGCCTTTACTGGCACATGCATCCCACGGATTACCTGCAGTACAGCTACCAACGCCATCAGGATGTTGCGAGAAATAACTTTTTGGACGACCTGATGTTGTACGAGCTACTAATCCTAACGTAAGTGCTTCTGTAATGTTGTAAGCACCACTGAACTTAATGGCGTGACGGTGGTCGTTAGGTAAATTACCGTAGCCATTATCCATCAAATCACCATAATCGTATGATGTTGTCCAACCAGGATCAGCTTGGTTATTATCTGTTTTAACGAGCCCTTCGGTATTACCGTAGCTATGCGACCATGTGTATGAAGTATTAATGCGTAAATCGTCTGTTACATTGCCATCTAAAGTAAATTCAAGTGCTAAATATTTACGTTGCGCCTCTGGTAATGCAAGTTCAGCGGTGCTTAAATTAATGTTATCAATTTGCCCGTCACCATCAAAATCATACGACATTTGAATCGCTTCACCTGGGTTATTAAGCACATAATATGAACCTTGCCCAACATTATCGACAATTCCCAGCTCTGCAAGCTTTTTAGCCAACACAGGGCCTACATCAGTGTCTTCAACACTACGTCCTAAATCACGGTAAATAGCACGAACACCCGTAGACATTCCATTAAACACTTCTTGTTGATAACCTATCGTAAATTCATCACTGTACATTGGTTTTAAAGAGGATGATGCAATTAGGCCAGGCTCCGTAATACCACGTTGACGCCAGCGTCTATCGCGTAGCATGTCACCACGACTTGGCGAACCGTCAGCCAACAAGCTTGGTGCACCATTATTATCTAAATCATTTAGCTCAAAATATTCAAACCATTCTACTGATGCAGAGCCTTGTGTAATATTCATATTAGCCGACACTGGCTGGAAATAGCGTCCGTATGTAGCAAAGACTTTTGAACTACCATCACCAGAAATATCATAAATAGCTTGTAAACGCGGTGCAATTTGATTATCTATATCAACAAATGCGCGCCCATCTGTAACGGTATTTTCAAACTTGCTATAGCGTACACCTAAATTAAGGACTAAGTTATCTGTTGCTTGCCACGAATCATTAACATAAAAAGCCAATGACGTAGTATCTGATTCAACATCACGGGTGCGAACACGTCGTTCGATATAATCAGTGCCAAGTGGCGCACCTGAAATATCATTTTGACCTGCAGTTTTTGCAGTCCACCACCCTTGTGCATCGCCAATACCATTTTGTCCTGAGTGAGAAATAACATCCACCTTGGTGTAATCCACACCAAATTGGATTGAATGCTCATCTAAATCCCAGCTAAAATCTATTCGTGCTTGATCGCGTGTGTATTCTTCTTCGCTAACATTCGAATTAGTATGTTGGCTTAACGTAACAAATCCGTCTCGCTCATCCCATACGCCTGGGTTTGGGGATGCAACTACATTTTCAACGTTTTCTGTTACGCGCCCAACAACAGCCGAAACTGAAAATGTATCTGTTAGATAACCATTGTAATTTACGCTGTACACCTTCCCGCCATCTTCGCCAGGTGCATCAACCCCTTGTTGCGCTCCAACGACATTTTCTTTCCACGCGTAAGCATATGTTTTATCAGTCCATGTACGCTCGTTATTCATCGCTGAAAAACCAAATGAGTGATCCTCATTTATAAACCAATCAACTTTAGCAAACCAGCGGTCTTCATCTCGTTCAAAATCAGAAAATGTTGTTTGACCCGCGCTATTTCTTTCCTCTTTGCGAGGGGCATATAAACCATAAAAGAATAATGAATCTTCAACAATTGCACCGCTAGCCCATAACTGAAGTTCTTTAAAATCATAACTATTTTGTTGAGTATTGCTACTTATAGTGCCATTTTCTTGATAGATAGAATCATGCTGACTACGTAAACTATCGGGATCCCAACGAGCCTCTGCTCCAAATTTAAAATCGTTATCACCCGATTTAGAAACTGCGTTAACAATGCCACCTAATGCGCCACCAAACTCAGGGCTCACCCCGCCCGTTTTAACTTGAGTTTGTGAAATAGCTTCCCAAGGAAGTCTAATAGAGCCAAGCCCAGTGCGAATACTGGTTACATTTAAACCATTAAAGTAATAGCCATTTTCAGCCGCTGATGATCCACCAAAACTTGATGCGCCTTTAAAGTTAGAGCCACCAGGTGCCGATGTGCCAGGTGCCAATAATGCAATGCTTTCAAATCCTGTATTCACAGGCATTGCTTTAAGCTCAGAGTCGCTAAATGTAAGTCCAGAAGTAGATGAAGACATATCGACACGACGAATTGCAGAGCCAGTGACTGCGATACGTTCCATGTCGCTGCCCGCTTTATAGAGTTGCACATCGAGAATGATCGATTGACCAATTGTAACAGCCACGTTTTCTTCTTTAAGTGTTTGATAGCCGTCTTTAACAATTGTTACATCATACTTACCTACCGGCACATTACGCAGTAAATACTCACCTTGTGCATTACTCGTAATGGTAAAAACTAAACCTTTACTTTTGTGCTTAAGGGTTACAGTTGCACCAACTAAGTCAGTCCCTGCTTGCGCTTCAATATGGCCTTTTACAATGCTACTACCATCAACTGCGTGTGCAGCTGGGGTGATCATTAATGCCGTTGCTATTGCAGTAGCTAATAGAGTGTTTGTGCCTGTTTTATTTATTTGCTTTTTATTATATGTAAACATAAAAATGTCCCTTTGTTCCCATTGATTTTTTATCCACCTAACAAGTGGTGATAAAAAATATACACTTATTACATATTGTATACAATATTAAATATACATAATTTATTTCTAATTTTGTAAATTCATTTAAAAGTAGAGCCAACTCATTGATAGGAAAAAAGAACTGTAAAGTGTAAATTTTATGTGTAGAGAATGGTGTATTAATTAACCTGAACTCTGGTTAAGATATTTACTAACGTATTAAATCATAATGATATTTAAAGTTGTTTTTCTCTAGCCAGAGATTTTCAGTGAAAACAAGGCGAATATACGCGTCAATAGCGGGCCTATTGCAAGTAAATTCAACGCAGTTAGCGCTGAAAATAGCTGCT